>CANJPN010000022.1 GCA_947475855.1 Bradyrhizobiaceae bacterium | reverse complement strand
CGATCTCGCCGGTGACGGGGCAGTCGCAGGGCTCCAATTCGACCTGGCTCAATGGCCGATACATTCTGGCTGACCTTACCCGGTGTCTCGGCCGGCCGGTGCGGGTAGCCAACGACGCGAACTGCTTTGCGATGTCGGAGGCCTCAGATGGAGCTGGCGCGGGCGCACGCTCGGTTTTCGGGATCATCATCGGAACGGGGTGCGGCGGCGGCATCGTCTTCGACGGCAAGTTGGTAGACGGGCCGAACGCGATCGGCGGCGAATGGGGGCACAATCCCTTGCCGTGGGCACGCGGCGACGAGCATCCAGGACCGGCGTGCTGGTGCGGTCGGCCTGGGTGTCTGGAGCAATGGGTCTCGGGAACGGGCCTTGCCGCCGATCACCTGCGGCGCACGGGCGTGGTTGCGACGGCGGAAGCGATCGCGGAGCGTGCTGATGCCGGTGACACGACGGCACGCGAGACGTTGGCGCTCCATGCTGACAGGCTGGCGCGCGGGATTGCACAGGTCGTCAATCTCATCGATCCGGAAGTGATCGTACTCGGCGGCGGACTGTCGAAGCTCGAGGGGCTCTATCTCGATCTGCCGAGGCTTGCTGCACGCTATGTTTTCGCGGCTGAGCCACGTATGACGATACGCCCGCCGCGGTGGGGCGACGCAAGCGGCGTCCGAGGCGCGGCACGATTGTGGTGAAGGAGGCATGAAAGTGCCTTGCCGGGGTTCTGTCCGGCAAGGTGTCTGGCGAAATGAAGCCTATGCGGCGTGCTTCTTCACCCAGGCGACATAGCGGTCCATCCAGCCCTGCAGGAACTGACGGCTCGCGGCACCGATGCTGCCGTCGGCATCGAACAATCCGTCCTTGGCCTGAATGAATGCTTCGGGTGCGCACATCGTCGGTGCGTCCAGATAGGCCAGGATATTGCGGAGATGTTGCTGGGCCAGTGCTGTACCAATGGCGCCGACCGACACGCCGATCACGCCGGCAGGCTTGCCGCCCCACACGCTCTGGCCGTAAGGCCGCGAGGCATGGTCGATCGCGTTCTTCAGCACGCCGGGGATCGAGCGATTGTATTCCGGTGTTACGAACAGTAGGCCTTGCGCCGACGCGATCTCGGATTTGAGGCGCTTCACGGACGCGGCCTGGTTGGCGTCGTCGTCCTGATTATAGAGCGGCAGGTCGGCGATCTGCACCTGATGGAACGAGAACTCGGCCGGCGCCAGCTTGGCAAGGGCGTTGGCGAGCTTGTGATTGAAAGAATCGCGGCGAAGACTGCCGACGACGGCAGCGATCTTGTATTGGCTCATGATGTTTCTCCTTTTTGAGTTAAGCCTGTTAAATGTGTTGCGAGGCGTAACGCGGCAAGGCTTCCCCTTGGCTTCGTTCGTTGTAATTGGGCCGTTCCCGCCTAGACTGCGGGACAATCAGATGATCGGGATACCGTCGATGCACCCACTCGAGCTTGTGCGAGCCTTCATCGCGACCGTTGCGCTGCTCGCCGCTATCCTGCCCGCGGAGGCGCAGAACTATCCCTCGCAGAACATCAAGTTGATCGTGCCGTTCCCGCCGGGCGGAGGCGCCGATACGCTGGCGCGCATACTGACCAAGTACATGGGCGACGATCTCGGCCAGGGCTTCGTGATCATAAATCAGCCCGGAGCCGGCGGCGCGCATGCGTTTGCCGAGGTCGCGAAGTCCGCGCCCGACGGCTACACGTTGGTGTGGACGTCCGCCGCGTATCCGATCATGGCGACGACGATCAAGTCGCTGACCTTCGATCCGGCGAAGGCGTTCGCGCACGTCACGCAGATCGGCCAGAATCCACTTGTGCTGGCCGTCAATCCGGGGGTGAAGGCTGAGAGCGTTGCCGATCTCGTACGGCTCGCGAAGGCCGAGCCCGGCAAGCTCACGTTCGCCAACAACGGGCGCGGCACGCTCACCAATCTGGTCGTGGAGCTGTTCAAGATCAGGACGGGCGCCGACGTATCGCAGGTTGCCTATCGTGGGGACAATTTTTCCAGCACTGACGTTGTAGCCGGTCACGTTTCAGGCATGTTCCTCAACAGCACCGTTGCATTTCCATTGCTCGAAACGGGCAAGCTTCGCGCGCTCGCGGTGACGGCGCCGAAGCGGACACCGTCAGCACCGAAGATTCCGACGATGATCGAAGAAGGTGTGCCCGATTTCTCTGCCGTCGTCTGGCAGGGGCTCAGCGCGCCGGCCGGGACGCCGCGCCCCATCCTCGATCGGTTGCACGCTGCGGTGAAGAAGGGTCTGCAGGTTCCCGAAGTCGTAGACCGGTTCCAGAAGCTCGGCGCTGATGTCGTCGGTGGTACGCCCGAGGAGTTCGAGGCACTGGTCGCGCGCGAACTCGAGATCTGGGCTGACGTCGTGCGCCAATCAGGTGTCAAGCTGGAGTGAGCGCGGCTTACGCAGTTCGCGCAACATCAGCCGGGCTGCATCCCCTTCGCTTCGATTACAGCGACGGCGGCGGCTGAGCGCAGATGGTCGACCCACCTCCGGGCTCCCTCCGCATTCGTCGCGGCCGACGACAGCCCCGCCGAGAAAACCGTATCGAGCTGCACCTCATCGGGGATCGGGCCGATGATGTCGATGGCGTCAACCGCCATCAGCTCGGGCATTTGCTGTAGGCCAAGTTCGACTTCCTTGCGAAGCAGATACTTTCCGATGAGGCCGGCCGGGCCACCCGGACCATATGTCGATTTGGCACGCATCGCTTCGCTGATGCCGAGACGGTCGAACACCTTGGCGAGGTGCGCGCCGCTCTGTCCGCCGCCGACGGGATTGCTCATCCCGATGGTTTTCGCCGCGAGCAATGTACGCTTGAACGCCTCGACCGAGGATATGTCCGGCCGCGGCGCGCCCATCTGCACCGCAACGCCGATCTTGGAGCGCGCAATGTCCGTTCTGCTGCCGGCTACGATACGCCCTTTGGTGATGAGATCGTCGATGCCGCCGCCCGTAACGATCGCGATATCGGTTGCTTCACCTTCACCGGCGCGATTTGCCATTCGTCCGGACGGTCCGAAATGGAAGGTAAGTTGATAGCCGGTTGCGCGCTCGAATTCCGGCGCGAGGGCTTCGAGCGTCGTTTGCAGCGCCGTGGTGCTCAGCACCGTGATCTCGCGTGCGGTCGTCGTCATCGCGATATGTCCTCACTTGAACTTGCTGTTTCGTGTACCGGGAGTACGCGCACTCATGCGATCGATTTCAGAAGATCGCGCGCGATGACGAGCTGTTGGATCTGCGTGGTGCCTTCGAAGATGCGGAACAGGCGCACATCGCGATAGAAGCGCTCGACAGGATAATCCGCCATGTAGCCAGCGCCGCCGAAGATCTGGACGGCGCGGTCGGCGACGCGGCCGACCATTTCCGATGCGAACATCTTTGCGCACGCCGCCTGTCGCGTCGTGTTCGCACCCTCGTCCCGCAGGCGGGCGGCGTCGAGTATCATGCAGCGAGCGGCATAAGTATCGGCTTCACTGTCCGCCAGCATCGCTTGGATCAACTGGAACTCCGCGATCGGCTGACCGAATTGACGGCGATCCCTGGCGTACAAGACTGACTCGCGAATGAGACGCTCGGCGATACCGACGCACAGCGCCGCGATGTGCAACCGTCCTTTGTCGAGAACCTTCATCGCGGTACGAAAGCCGTTGCCCTCCATGCCGCCGAGCAGCGCGGATGCAGGCACGCGGCAGTCCTCGAAAACCACGTCGCACGTCAGCGCGCCGCGCTGCCCCATCTTCTTGTCCGGGGTGCCGACGCGAAGTCCGGCTGTGCCTGCCTCGACGAGGAAGCACGAGATCGCGTCGGCCTTTCGCTCCGGCCCAGTTCGCGCCATCACCGAGAACAGCCCGGCGGAGGGCGCGTTGGTGATATAGCGCTTGGTGCCGCTCAGAACGTAGTGGTCGCCGTCCCTGCGTGCGGAGGTGCGCAGCGCCATGGCGTCAGAGCCCGCGTCGGGCTCGGTCAGCGCGAACGAACCGATCACCTCTCCTGAAGCGAGAGCAGGCAGGTACTTTGCCTTTTGCTCTTCGGTACCGGCCATGACGATCGATTGAGAGCCGATGCCGATATTGGTGCCTGCGACCGAACGGAATGCGGGCGATGCGCGCCCGAGCTCGAACACGACCTGGACCTCTTCTGACATCGTTAGGCCGAGGCCACCGTACTCTGGCGATATGGATAAGCCGAACAGGCCCAGAGCCTTCATCTCGTCGACGACATCGGCCGGGACGGCATCGGTCTCGACGACTTCGGCTTCGCGCGGGATCAGGCGCTCGGTGACGAAGCGCGCCACCGTCTCGCGGAGCAAACGGAAGGTTTCAGGATCAAGCGCCATCGGTCACTGCTCCACTCATCGCATCGGTTGGCCGTCCATCCCTCCGTCAATCCAAAAGCTTCGACAAGGTCGAGTTGAACCGACGCTCGCTCGAAACCTCGCGCATTGCAGAATTGCAAGGTGCTCACGCGCGACATCATGGGGCCGATGAGTGGGAGGATCGTTTATGCCAATATGGTCATGACACCTGCTGGTCAAGCTGGTCACAAGCGAACAACTGTACCGAGGAGCCAAGGAAGCCCCATGGCGAAGCCGAAAGTCATCCTGCAGCTCTACCCGATGTTTCCCAGCGAGGGGTTCGAGGACCGCATCGCGAAGCGGCCGCTCGGCCTCGACCGCGACATGTATCAGCGGATCGTGCACGAATGGACCGACATCGTGCTCGAAGCAGAGCGGATGAAGGTGTGGGGCGCCTCGACGATCGAGCATCATTTCCACTCAGAGGGCTACGAGGTCGGCCCAAACCCGGGCATCCTGAATGCCTACTGGGCGGCCAAGACGACGACAATCAATGTTGGCGCCATCGGCTACGTGATGGCCACGCAAGACCCCATTCGCGTGGCGGAAGAAACCGCCATCCTCGATCACCTGACGAAGGGACGCTACTGGGTAGGTATCGCGCGTGGATATCAATCGCGGTGGGCCAACGTTCTCGGCCAATGGGCCGGAGCTTCAGCGACTGTCTCTGACGGCAGCGAGACCGACCACAAGAACCGCGACATCTTCGAAGAGCGCGTCGATCAGCTGATCGCGGCGTGGACCCAGGACGCTGTGGTCCTCGACGGCCCGACCTACAAGGCGCCCTATCCACTGAGTGGAGTCGAGGGCTATCCGGCGGCACAGACGACCCGTCTCGCCGGCGTTCCAGGCGAGGTCGACGAGCGCAATCGCGTCGTGCGCGCGGCCGTGGTGCCGAAGCCGTTCCAGCGGCCGCATCCGCCTGTCTTCGTCGCAACCACGAAGAGCCGCGACAGCATCGAGTTCTGCGCGAAGCGCGGCTTCATACCAACCTACTTCTCGCCGCTGCAGCAGGTCGCCGAGGGAACCCGCCACTACCAGGCGGTCGCCAGGGAGCACGGCTTCAATCTGAAGCTCGGCGAGCGTCAGAACATCGTCCGCTATCCGCATATCGCGACTTCCGCTGCGGATTTCGACCGCCGGCTGCGAGAGTACGACCTCGACATCTACCGGAACTTCTACGGCCCATTCTTCCCGCAGATGCCGCAAGGCGACGGCGATGCCATGGTCGAGGGCATGAAGAAGAGCGAGCTGTTCGTGGGCGGCACGCTCGCCGACAACAAGGATGTCTGGCGGCGCATCTACGATCAGGCGCCGTGCGAGTACATCACGCTGATCTGGCATTGGGCGCAGTGCCCCAAGGACGTGATGCTCGAGGAGCTGGATCTCTTCATGCGCGAGGTCCTACCACTGCTGGAGGCGCCTGCCGGCAGTTGAGGCTCAGCCGGCCGGTGGACGAGAGGGCGTGGCGAAGCGCCCTCGCCCGTTAGCCATCGCGGATCATGCCTTGTCGGTCATGCCGCGAGGCATTTCACACGTGCAGGAATGCCACACTGGGCATTGGCGCAGCGGGGGTTGTTACATGTGCACCTTGTGCCTTAGCATTTCGCTCGCGTAATTCACGTCAGGCCAGCCGACAGCTCGGGCCTCGAGGCATGGATATGAAAACGTCGATCGCACTGATACGGGCGCTGGGTGTCGGTATTGTCATTGCGGCTGGACCTGCGCTGGCGCAGGGGTGGGCCGGCTCGACGCCGGTCTTCGAGAGCGATGCCAGGCGAGAGGCCGAGCAGGCCGAGGCCGAGCGTGCTGCGCGGCGCGTATCCAGCGGCCCCACTGTCTATCCCAAGCACATGGACGGAGGCGAGCGGCCGGACATCAAACCCGCAGAGCCGCCGATCGTCTATTTCGACCAAGCCGAGGAACCCGGTACGATCATCGTCGATACGCAGAACCGCAGGCTCTTCTACGTTTTGCCTGGCAAGAAGGCGTACCAATATCCGATCTCCGTCGGCCGCGACGGTTTCACGTGGTCCGGCACGGAGAAAATCAGTCGTATCACCGCTTGGCCATCGTGGACGCCCCCCCCGGAGATGCATAAGCGACAGCCCGGCCTGCCGATCACCGTAACCGGCGGAATGCTGAATCCTCAAGGTGCGCGCGCGCTCTACCTCGGCAACACCATCTACCGCATCCACGGCACCAACAACGACCGCAGCGTGGGACGGGCGAACTCGTCGGGCTGCTTCCGATTGACGAACGAGCACGTCGTGCATCTCGCGTCGATTGCGAAAGTCGGTGCGAAGGTAAGGGTGATGCAGGCCTACGCGGGTGGCGTCAGCGAGACCGCACCGATCTCGTCCCTGTTCAGCTTCTGGGGGAGCGAGCCGGCGAAACCAGCAGCTCCACCTCAGGCAGCAAAGCCAGTGGTGAAGAAGGCTCCACAACCCGTGGCGCAGACGGCAACGCCGCCGGCGCCAGCCAAGGCTTCCCCACCATCGCCAGAGGCTAAGCCTGCGCCGTCGGCGGAGGCGGGTAAGGCTGCGCAGTAGGGTCGGGATCGTGGTAGTTCCACCGGTAGTCGGGCTGAAATCTTGCCGGGTCTGGGTCTGGGGCCGGGTCCGGGCTTGAACGATCGCCCTTCGGTCTCGCACCCACTTCCCCGCGCCACCTTCTCCGGTCTATGGTCGCGGCGACTTTCGGGCGGCTGGGCTCGGTGGTTCGCAGTGGCGGGCCGGCCGGGTTTCGTGCGCGCGATGCCTCTTGCACAAGCGCAAACATAAACGCAGACGGAGAACCCTATGGCAGAGCTTCCGCGCCTCAACGGCATCATCAAGGCACTTGAGAGCGGCAAGCACGCGATCACGTGCTTCCAGCCGTGCGAGATCGGCGTCGCTGTCGAGATGGCGCAATCGAAGTACGACGGCGTCGTGTACGAGATGGAGCATCTGGCGTGGGACGGCATGGCGCTGCGCCATACGCTGCAATACTCGCTGAACCGCGGACAGATCGTCTCTTCAGGCTCGGTCGCGCCGCAGGTGACGCCTATGGTTCGCATTCCCGTCAACGGCGTGGAGAAGAACCAGTGGTTCGCCAAGCAGGCGCTCGACATGGGCTGCTACGGCATCTGCTGGCCGCACATTTCCACAGCAGACCAAGCCTATAACGCGATCTCCGCCTGCCGCTATCCGCGCATGAAGGACAAGCCCAACTACGAGCCAGCCGGTATCCGTGGTGACGGCCCCGTCCAGGCCGCGCGCTATTGGGGCGTTTCGCAGCCCGACTACTACAAGCGCGCCGACGTATGGCCGCTCGATCCCAAGGGGGAGATCTTCACGATCCTGCAGATCGAGGACACCGAGGGCATCGCCAATCTCAAGGACATCCTCAAGGTCGGCGGTATCGGCTGTATCCTGATCGGTGAAGGCGACCTCAGCCAGGAACTCGGGTATCCGCGCCAGTATGAGCACAAGGTGGTGCTCGAGGCGATGGCCGAGATCGTGGCCCGCTGCAAGGAGGCCAACGTCATCGTCGGCCATCCGCACGTCGAGATCGGCAATGCGCAGCGTATCCTCGACGAGGGCTATCGCTTCCTGATGAGCGCTGCCCCGCGCAGCTACGCCACGCTCGACAACACGCGCAAGCTGACGGGGCGGTGACAAGCTCTCCCTCGCCCCACTGGTTTTCACCAGTGGAGTGAGGGACGGAGCGAGGGGCGGCTTGCAGCATCACGTTTCGCCAAGCGGTCGCCTCTCTTTTGCTGGGCTTCAATTCTGGAAAGGTTCGTTGCTTGGCGTGGCTTAGCCTGATCGCGGTTTGCTTCAGCGTGTTTGCTGGATACGCCAAATGGCCTTGGTGGATGGCTACGGCGTTCGGTTTCACGATCGGCTTCATCATCTCGTTGTGGCGGATGTCGAACAAGACGTTGAAGAATCCGTTCGAAGCCGGCGACTTATCCTCGCCGGAAGCGGCCTACAAGGCCGCCGCAATCAATGCCGCCGGCGTTGCAGCGTTTCAGACGTTCATCTTCTTCGTCGCCTGGTCGCTGCTGAGATAAGGCAACATTTTACTTCGCCATGCGCCAAACCCGCTCCATTCGCATCAACGCTCCGCCCGAAAGGGTGTGGGAGCTCATCGACGACGACAAAAAGGTGCCGTCGTGGATGCCGCACATAGTTGCCACGCGCTATCCCGGCGGTAGACCGCGGGGCGATCGCAAAGGCGCGCGCTTCGTGCAGGAAATGCGTCAGGGCGACGTCGTTTCGTCGTACGAAGGAGAGATCACCGAGTACCAGCATGGCAAGCTACTCGGCGTGATGACGCGGCCGCAGGCATTCGCGATCCACGCGGTCTATCATGTCTCGGGCGACGAGGACTGGACGCGGCTAGACTATGGCTGCGACGTGAAACCGATTACGTGGCGCGGCTACATGATGGTCTGGTGGGGTCGGAAGATTCTGAACCGCATTCTCGACCAGCAATTGGCTCGGCTCAAATTCGTGGCCGAAGGTCGGCCGGTGGACATATAGTTCTTACTGCCCCATCGACCGGCAGATAGATGACAACCTTGGGTCGGCCCCGCACTGTTCGCCTGCCATCCGCAGGACGGGATCGACACCCATTACCGAAGCGAGAAATTCTAATGGCAAGCGCGCTACCCAAGTCCGGCCCCGTCACGCTGCAAGCGAACATCATGGAGTACGTGAACACCAAGGCGCTGCGCTCGGGCGAGGTCAAATCGGATCTCGTGAAGATCGAGTTCATCGGGCCGAAAATCGCGAACCAGGGCTTCAAACCGCTGATCCGCGAAGCCAAGTTCCACATCTCCGAACTGGCCGTCGTATCGTTCCTGCAGGCGCGCGAGGCGGGCAAGGCGCTGGTGCTCGCGCCCGCGCCGATCCTGTCGCGGTTCCAGCATCACTGCATCTCGTACAACACGGTGCGCTGTCCCGGACTGAAGCCGAAGGACCTCGAAGGCAAGCTCGTCGGCCTGCGCTCCTACTCTCAGACGACGGCGCTGTGGGTGCGCGCGATCCTGAAGCACGAGTACGGCGTCGATCTCGGCAAGATCCGCTGGTCGAGCTACGACCCGCCGCACCCGGCCGAGATCAAGGATCCGGATTTCGTGATCCCGTTCGATCCGGCGGGACGTTCGGTCGAGGACATGCTGGTCGCAGGTGAGTTCGATGCGGCGATCATCGGAACCGTGATCAAGGACGAGCCGACGGTGGCGACACTATTCGCCGATCCCGTGGCGACTGCGCTCGACTGGTACGCGCGCAAGAAGATCGTACCGGTGAACCACTATCTCGTGATGGAAGCGAGCCTGCCGAAGGAGCGGCCCGATGTCGTGCGCGAGGTCTATCGCATGATCGGCGACAGCAAAAAGGCGAACCCGCTGACCACGGGCGGCGTCGACCTGTTGCCGATGGGATTCGAGGCGAACCGGCCGACGATCGAGCAAATCATCGAGTTCGCGCTCGAGCAAGGGCTGATCAAGACGCGGTTCAAGGTCGAGGACCTGTTCGATCCGGTGACGATGAAGCTTTAAGTCGTAGGGTGCGGTAGCGCAATTGCGCGTACCGCACCGTCGAGCCGAGGATGGTGCGGTACGCTTCGCTACTACACCCTGCGTCGGAGACGAATATTGCGTCGGGACAGAAGCCAGACCCAGAAGGTCTGACACCCTCTTGTTCACGGCAGCATCACGATCTTGCCGAAGTGCTGGTTCGCTTTCATGTGCGCGACGGCTTCGCGAACATCGGCCAGCTTATAGGTGCGGTCGGTCGGCAGATGGAACTTGCCCGCTTGAATCGCCGGCCACAAGTCGGCCGTCGTGCGCCGGGTAAGCTCCTCGATCTCCTCGGGCGACCGCGTGCGGAACGTTACGCCGACGTAGGTGATGCGCTTGGCCGCATGCAAATCGAAATCGAACTCGCCCTTGGTGCCGCCGAGGCGGCCCACATTCACGATGCGTCCCAGAACCTTCGTGGCGCGCAGGTTCTCGTTGGCGACGCTGGCCGACACCTGGTCGATGATGAGATCGACGCCTTTCCCGCCGGTGGCTTTGAGTACCTCGTCCGACCAGCCTCTCGTGGATGTGTCGATCGCGAGATCCGCGCCGAACTCCTTCAGCCGGGCGCGCCTGCCCGCGTTCGTCGAGCTGCCGATGACGAGGCCGGCCCCCATGAACTTGGCAATCTGCAGCGCCATCAGTCCGACACCGGAGCTGGCGCCCTGGATCAGCACCGACTGGCCCTTCTGCATGCGCCCGTTGGTGACGAGTGCGTCATGCATCGTGTTGAGAGCCACCGGCAGGGTGGCCGCTTCGGCATAGCTCATCGTGGCCGACGGGATCGGCATCGCGCGGCCCCAGTCGGTAACCGCGTATTCGGCATAGCCATTGGTACCGCCGCACATCACGCGGTCACCAACCTTGAACTGCTTGACGTTCGCGCCGGCTTCGACGACTTCGCCCGCCCACTCGATGCCGGGGATCGCGCCGATGCCGCCGACGCTGCCATGGTGATGGCCGGCGATCACGCCGAGATCGGCACGGTTCAGCGGGCATGCGCCGACCTTCACGAGAATCTCGCGGGGGCCGGGCTTTGGTACGGGCACTTCCTCGACGCTGAGACCATTTGCGGTGACGACGGCAGCTTTCATGGGACCCCTCGATGGCGGCAGGCATTCGGTACAACGCATCATGGCACAAAACCTGGACGAGCGGGGAGGCGCGAACCGGCGCCAGATTTGCATCGGCTGACGGCCGGGACCGCGACTCACCTATAGTGTGTTGCGTGGTTCACGAAGTGAGACGCTGAACTCGGGGAGAGGCACATGACCAAACCGGCAATACTCGACCGGCAGATCGAGAAGGACCGCAAACAGGTCCGTCAGCACTATGTTCACTGGGGCGTGAAGACGATCTCTACGCTGGTTTTCGCCGCCATCGCCGGTGCACTGTGGCTCGGGTGGATTTCGCTGACAGGCACGAGCCGATGACGCCGTTCGTCAAGCGGCGTTGTTCTTAGCGATCGTTTCTCGCAGACTGTTGACGAGTTCGGTCAGCTTGCGGTCTTGGAACTGCCGCCGCTGCTTTCGGTCGTGTGGATTCTCGTCAACGCCGATGGTGCGGGGCACCTGCCACGCGGCCTGCTCCCTCAACACCGGTTGAGAGTAGCTGGACGCGAGAAGCTCCGGCAGACCTCGCTCCTGGATGATTCCGGATTGCGCCAGGCGCTCCAGCGCCGTGCAGAGCCGGAGGAACGCGAGACCGTCGAACTCGTTGCCGTTTTTGGCATCGTCTGCCGCTGCAGAAATGAGCGCGTTAGCGAGAGCAAAGAAATCGCGCTTGAAGTGAATGGCATTGGCAAACACTCCATCCTTGGACTGCTGCAACCACGCGCCGTAGGCTCGCGCCTCGCTCGCCATGATCGGCGACCACGTCCGGGCGAGATTGCCAGACAGGTCCTCTCGGCACTTGTCGATGATGGTCTCGATGAAGTTCCACACCATCAGGGGATAGGGATCGTTCGCCGGGGCCAATTCGGGAGTATAGGCCCGCTCTCGCCGCTCCTTCAGGAGGTCGAAGTAGAGCCGGTCGAGCGCGTCATAGCGCGTGTCGACGAGTGATTTGACAAAATCTTCCGAGTTGTTCGCGTGCTGCTCGTTGGCCTGCCGGATGCTCTGCTTGATCAAGATAATCGTGTAGAACAGCAGCACCGCGTTGATGATGTCGAACAGGTGAAACCCGAATGCGCCCGCGGGCTGGGATTTGTCGTAGTTGACGCTCAACCATTCGCAGATGGCGTCCGGAATACCGGGGAAACATGCCGCGAACTTTCGCCCCGCGGTTTCGGCGGCCACCTGCAGGATCATCCACCCCTCCATATCCGAACGACTGCGATCATGACGGCGGGAGTGGCTCCCTCAAAAACTTTCGAGGCAAACATTGTCCGGCAGTGGCGACATCATCGTGACGAGACGGGGATCGTTGGAATGCCTTGCATACACGTCCCGGTAGATCGTCTCCAGCCATCGGGCAAGCTGCCCTTTCGGCAGAGTATCGCGGTCGTCGATGCCGTGGACGAGAAGCGTCATTCGCGGAGGAGTGCCGTTGGCAGCAAGCGGCAAGATGTAGTCGAGGCCTTCGATGCGACGGCAGCCCAAGCCGCGATAGAACCGGAACCGTCTGGCTGCGTTGTTATCGGGCGTCGGACCGGCGCTTGGATCGTCGACTTCGAGGATGCAAGGGGCGTTCGGATTTCTCTCGTATGCAGCATTTTTGGCGGCGAGAAACAGCGTTCGGCCGAACCCATGGGAGCGCAAACTCTCGTCAACCGCCAGATATTCAAGGAGCCAAAAGTCGCCTGACGGGAAGAACGAAATCGAAAAGCCGCGGACCTCGCCGTTCACGCTTAGCACGAGAATCGAATAGCTGGGATTGCCGGCGATCGCGGCAATCTCGCTGGCCGATTTCTGCTCGGAAGGCTCGATCGATCGCTGGTAGATCCGCAGCATGGCGTCGAAGCCGGATCGGTCACCGGGTGCGAGATGAGCAAGCTGGAAAGCCAAATCAGTCATCGGCTTTCCCGCGAGCAGCACCGCAACCGCGCGCTCAATGACGCGGCGGATCGTTGGCGACGGCGACGCCGACCATGCTGTCGCGTGTGATCAGCTTTTCGAGCTGATCGGCGCTCATGCCTTCCGTTCCCGCCGGCCGCATCGGCAGCACGAGATAGCGCATGTCCGCGGTCGAATCATGCACGCGGATCTCGGTCTCGTTGGGCAGGATCGTACCGAACTCGGCGAGGACTGCGCGCGGTTCGCGCACAACGCGCGAGCGATATTCGCGGCTCTTGTACCAGGATGGCGGCAGTCCCAGGAGATCGCGCGGGTAGCACGAGCACAGCGTGCAGACGATGACGTTGTGCAGACCCGGTTTGTTCTCGACGGTGACGAGATGCGTCGTCGTCATCTGGAAGCCCAACTCCTCGATAGCCTTGTTGCCGTCGGCGAGAAGTCGCTTTTTGTACTCCGGATCGGTCCACGCCTTTGCAATGACCTTGGAGCCGTTCGCTGGCGTGATGCTGTCTCGCTTCTCGATCGCCGCGCGAACCTCGTCTGCGCCGACGACGCCCTTCTCGATCAGCAGCTCTTTGATCGCTATGCCGAGCATCTGGTAGTAGCTGTGAACCTTGTCGTCGGGCTGCGGCGGTGCGTGATTGTGTCCATGATCGTGCCCGTGGTCGTGGCTGTGCCCATGCGTGTGGTCGTGATCATGCGGATCGTGTGCCATGCAGGTCTCCTTCTTTCCGTAGGGTGCGGTAGCGCGGATGCGCGTACCGCACCGTCGTTGCGTCAATTGGTGCGGTACGCTTCGCTACCGCACCCTACGGTGCGTCGCGGCGCACTACGGCGCTTTCTCAAGCCAATGCTCATAGAGGTCGATGTCGAGGGTGTCGTAGGGCGAGCCGGCATAGTCCGGCCAAAGATCGGTCTGCTTGAAGCGCACCTCGTACAGCGCCTTCTTGGGGCCCTTCTTCGCGTAGGCCAGCAATTCCGGATTCTCGAAGGTGCCGAACTTGCGCGTGACCACACCGCTCTTGCCGCGCACGAACACCGGCGTCCGGAAATGGCCGATCGGAAAGTCCTCGCGCACTCGCACGCGATCGCCGCTGTTGAAATCCGCACTCATTTGCACTTGACCTCCTCTACGGACGGCAGCTCGAGTTCGCCCGTCTCCGCGAGCCGTTGGCGAACGACCTGCACCCGTGCGTCGATCTCGTCCTGCGTCAGCACGCCCTTGTCGATCAGCGCGCGCATCAACGCCGCGGTCCAGCGCTCGTAGTAGGTCAGCCGCTCATAGGCATCTTCTCCAAGCGACTCGACCCAGCGGCGGTTTTCGTCCGTGCGGTAGATGCCCTTGGCGCCGACGACTGCTCGGACGCCGTCGATCTGTTTTTCCCAGAACGTGAGGTCGTGGGGCTGCGGGTCGACCGGTCCTGCCGGCAGTCCGCCGATATCGTGGGGTCCGCGCATGGGCGTCTCCTGTCGCTGGAAGTTTCATCCATTGTGCCACAGGATCGGCGTTACGCAATGGCAGGATGATCGGGAGAATGATCGAGCTATCCGCCTGCGGCGTGCGAGCGCAGCCGGATCTCGGCGAGCCGGGCGTCGATTTCGTCCTGGGTGAGGAAGCCTTTCTCGAGGACGATCCGCATCAGGCCGGCACACCAGCGCTCGTAGTAGGGTAGGTTCTGGCCGGCATCGCCCATGCTCTCGATGACGCCGCGCAGCTCGTCGGCGCGTGTCAGGCCCTTGGCGGCGAGCGCGGAGAATGTCCCGTCGATCAGCTTGTCCCAGTCCGTTGGGTCATGCGCGACGACGTCGATGGGGCCGGCCGGCTGTCCGCCCATGTCGTGCGATCCGCGCATGATTTCCTCCGCATTCTCGAACCGGAACCCGAGGCAAGTTCCAGGCACTGCCTCGCCGCCTCATTTCAGACTTCGAAAATACAATACTTGGCTGATCGTTGCGAAGCGAGCTAATCGATATGCGATCAATGGCCCGGATTCGCCGGGCCGAGCCGCGCCAAGAGGTCGACACGCATGGCCGATGCCGCCGAGCCCATTTCCATCTGGAACCGCGCCTATATCAAGGCTCAGTTGGAAAAAGCGCTGCTCAATCCTATCCGTGCTTTCCACCTTTCGTATCTGCCGCTGCTGATGGTCTATTTCGCTTATGGCGCGCTCGGCCTTACCGCGATCGCCGAGAGTTTCTGGGTCAAGAAGCAACTTACTCTGAGTGCGGCCGAGCTCGCCTCGCTCGGCGTGTGGTTGACGCTGCCGTGGACCATCAAGATGGTGTTCGGAGAACTGGTCGACACCGTTACCGTGATGGGCTCCCAGCGCCGTGCTTACGTTTATGTCGGTGCTGGGCTCGTGGCGTGCGGCCTCGTGTTGCTGGCAGCCGCGGCAGGCCCTGGTCTGCCCGGATGGAAGCCCGAGAGTGCCTATAAGCTCGCGTCGCTTCTGATCACCGTCGGCGTAGTTTTGCAGGATGTCGTCGCCGACGCCATGAGCACTGAGGTCGTGGCGCGCACGAACGAGGATGGCAGCCCGCGGCCACAAGCGGACATCGATGCGGATCTCGGTATGGTGCAGGTGCTGGGCCGGCTATCGCTGTCCATCGGCGCATTCATCGTCGCCGGTCTCGGCGGATGGCTTGCGAGCTTCATGCCGTATTCCACGGTGTTTCTGTTGGCTCTCGTGGTGCCGGTGATTTCGGCCAGCGGCGCTGCGCTCGTCCACATCGGGCCGGTGGAACGGCGTCCGATCGACTGGCGCATCCTCGGTGGCGGCCTCGCTTTCGGTGTGTTCGTCCTGGCGATGGCATTCGGCAACGTCGCCTACAGCCAGGAGATCGTGTTCCTCGTCTCGATGGCCGTCGTCGTCGCCATGTTGCGGCGCGTGACCGATGATCTCGATCCCGCGACCCAGCGGATGATAGCGATTGCAGCGGTGATTATTTTCGTGTTCCGCGCGATGCCTTCGGTCGGCAACGCCTATACATGGTTCGCGATCGATGTGCTGAAGTTCGACGAGACGTTCCAGGGAATGCTGGCACAGATCGGCACGGGCTTTGCGCTCGTGGGCATGTGGCTGTTCTCCGACGCGATCACGCGCCATCCGGTAGCGCGGGTTCTGCTGTGGCTGACGATCGTCAATACCCTGCTCGGCTTGCCGAACCTCGCCCTCGTCTTCGGCGCATACGAGTGGACGGAACGCCACATGGGGATCGGCGCGCACGGCATCGCTTTGCTCGACGCGGCAGCGTCGTCGCCGTTCGCCCAGCTCAGCATGATCCCGATGCTGACGCTGATCGCGATCTACGCGCCCGAAGGCCGCCGCGCTAGCTGGTTCGCCTTGATGGCATCCCTGATGAACCTGGCGCTGGTCGCCGGCAGTTTGTCCACCAAGTACCTGAATGAGGTTTTCGTCATCCCGCGAGGCGACTATACGCATCTGCCGATGCTGATGGTCGTGGTGATGGTCATTGGTTTCATTACGCCAGTAGCGGCGATCCTGGCGTTCGGGCGCCGGTTGAACTGAGCTTGGCAGTTCTGAGAAATACCGTTCGCCGTCAGGGCTTCCTGCGAAGCCGCTGGATCTGCATCTGCGCCAGGAACGGCACCAGCGGGTGTGCGCCCATTTTCACGAACGTCGGCATGTCGAAATCGATCAGTGCCTGGCGTTGGTCGGGCGGCAGCTTGAACCCGTCGGCGTAGGCACCCGGGTTCTTCACGTACCGCACCCGCGTGTCCTCCTCGTGCGCGAGCGCGTGCAGCGCGTTGGTCAGCTCGACCAACTCCGGCTTGATGTTGGGATAGTGCGCGGATGCCGCCTTGCTGTCGCCCCCGATCCACGCGAGCGAGGCGTAGTTGTGGTGCCAGCTCGGATCGAACGAGACCACATCGGGCTTGCGTTCGCCTAGCGCACCCGCAGCGCACGCCCAGCAGCGCAGCTCGATGTTTCCGGTGTCGTCGAGTTCGGCCTCGTCGTAGCCGATCAACGACTTGAGATTGCCGGCTGCGAGCTTTTCCAGCACGCGCTTGTCCCACTCGACCTCGGGGTTGGAATATCGGTCCGTGCCGGGAAAATGGGACATGCCGCCGCTCGAAAGAACCACCGTCTTGAGACCCAGCGACGTCACCGTGCGCGCGATGGCCTGGCCGAACTGATAGCACCGCTCCATCGTCGGTTGCGGCGGCAGGTAGGCGTTGACATAAATCGGCAGCACAGCATCGGTGTGCTCGAGGTGGCTCAGCGGAATCCCGATCGCGTAGTCGATCTTGGCCGTGCTCGAGAACGCCGGATCGAAGTTCTGCCGGTAGAGCTGCCGGACGATCTCGAATCCGATCTCGCTGGGCACTTTCCAGTTGAACTTGCGGCCTGCGAACTCGCCGCTCGCCTCGCCGCCGACGTGTATCGTGAACGGCGGGCACGAGTGCTGGAAGAATTGCTCGACGTGGTCGTTGGAGAAGATGATCCATAGATCCGGCTTCAACGCGCGCAGGCGCCGCCCGATGTCGGCAGCGACAGCCCTCACCTTCTCGACATTCTGCTTGTCCTCGCTCTCGGGCATCGTGAAGAATTGCGGCGCGTGGGGCAGCATTGCGCCACCAATGACGGTCGATCTCATGTCGGTTGCCTTGGCCAGAATGGCTTCGAGTTGGCTTGAATGGTGGCGGCGACGTCTGCAGCGGTACTTGGCCAGCCGGGTCCGGTCATGCCACGGCTTTCCCGGACAACAGGATCAAAGTACGATGCAAAAATCAAGGCGGGCATGAAGTCGTGTTTCCTGCCTAGCCAACCGGAACGGGTGCATACCGGTTCATGGTTTGAAGTGAAACGGCGTTTCGGCAGGAGACGATGCCCATGGTCGACGTTCCAATTACCATTGCCTGTGGCAATTACGACCGCACGCGCGCCATGATGGACGGGCGCGTGCGCGTCGAAGGCTGCACGCCGACGTTCTTGCCGCTCTACCCCGAGGAGATCTTCCACCGTCAATTCGTGTTCTCCGAGTTCGACGTCGCGGAAATGTCGATGTCCAGTTACATTCGGACGGTCGCCGCCGGGACCTCCCAGTACGTCGCCATTCCCGCGTTCGTGTCGCGCATTTTCCGCCACTCAGGCATGTATGTCCGGGCGGACGCCGGCATCGAGAAACCTGAAGACCTCAGAGGAAAACGTGTCGGCCTGCCCGAGTACCAGATCACCGCCGTCGTTTGGATGCGCGGTCTGATGCAGCATGAGTACGGCGTGAAGCCTTCGGAGATCCATTGGCGGCAGGGCGGTCAGGAGCAGGCCGGCCGCCACGAGCGCACGCCGCTGAAGCCGATACCCGGCGTCGACCTGCAATCGATCCCCGCCGACAAGACATTGGTCGGCATGCTGCGCGCTGGCGAACTCGACGCGCTCTTCACCGCGCGCGCCCCGTCCACGTTCCTTGCCGGCGAGCCGCATATCCGGCGCTTGTTTCCCGACACACGCGCGGCCGAGAAAGCCTACTACAAGAAAACCGGCCTGTTCCCGATCATGCACATGGTCGGCATCCGCAAATCGCTGGTGGAAAAGTATCCCTGGCTGCCTGTCAGCGTATACAAGGCATTCGACGAGGCCAAACGCCTCGCCATGATCGACCTCTCGGACGTCAACGCTTTGATGGTCACCTTGCCCTGGTTGGAGGCGGAGACGAAGGACACGATGGCCGTGATGGGCCCGGATTTCTGGCGCTATGGCGTTCATGAGAGCCGGCGCGATATCGAGGCGCTGGTGCAGTACTCTCACGAGCAGGGGCTGATCGATCGCAAGGTTTCGCTTGAGGAATTGTTTGCCCCATCGACGCTCGATCTGGCTAAAATCTGATCTTGCCGGGTGCGACGCCTGGAACGTAACATGCCGCAACACCCATGCTGCCCAAGATGATTGATTGCCGTTTCGAGCGTCTCTGACAGCTTGGCCACTGACGGCTTATAGGAGTACGAGAATGCTGGATGGACATGCCGATGAGATCTCGCGGCTGATCGAGCCGGGGCGTGTGCACCGTCGCGTTTACACAGAACCCGCCGTGTTCGAACTCGAGATGGAACGCATCTTCGCGCGCGCGTGGCTGTTCGTCGGCCATACCAGCCAGGTCAAGAACGTCGGCGACTACATGACCGCGGACCTCGGGCGCCAGCCGGTGATGATGGTGCGCCACCGCGACGGCAAGGTGCATGTGCTGCTCAACCGCTGCACCCACCGCGGCCCTAAGGTTCTGAACGAGCGCTGCGGCAATGCCAAGCGCCTCACCTGCTGCTATCATGGCTGGTCCTTCGATACCGACGGCAAGCTGCTCGGCGTGCCCGTTCCGGAAGGCAACACGGCAACGTTCCAGAATGATCAATACAATCTGGCGCGTGCGCCGCGCGTGGGCGAGTACCGTGGCTTCGTGTTCGCCAGCCTCAGCCCCACCGGCCCGAGCTTCGAAGACCACATCGGCCCGATGAAAGGCAACATCGACGATCTCGTCGACCGCGCGCCTGACGGCGAACTGGCACTCGATGTCGGGATGCACCGCTATGTCTACAACGGCAATTGGAAGCTGCAGGTCGAAAACGTCCTCGATTCCTACCATGTGCCGTTCGGTCATGCCTCGACGGTCAACCAGCAGGGCGTGCAGTTCGCACGCCGCGAGGGTGACAAGGAAGGCGCGGCCGTCGTCGAGGTCAAAGAGAAGAAGACGGCGACAAGCTGGAAGGACCGCAAGAGCTTCATCGTAGGCAACGGCCACGGCTGGACCAGCAATACGGAGCTTGCAGACGGAAAACGCTCGAGCCCGGCATTCGATGCCTACAAGAAGGCGCTGGTCGAAAAGGTCGGTGCAGTGCGCGCGGAGGAGATCCTGAAGCCCCGCCTGCACAATTCAATGATCTATCCGAACATGTCGATCATGGGCCTCAACATTCATGTGCGCGTGATCAAACCGATCGCGGTCGACCGTACGGAGGTCACGATCTACCCGATCCGTCTGCTCGGCGCTCCCGACTCGATGAACTGGGGCAACATCCGCCTGCTCAACGTCACGCATTCCGCCGCTTCTTTCGTACAGACCGACGACCTTGAAAGTTTCGTGCGCGCGCAGAAGGGGTTGCGCAGCTTGCACACCGACTGGGTGGATATCTCGCGCGGGCTCGGTGCGGAGGATGCGGATCCAGAGATCAATGCCGTGCGCGGCCTCGCCACCCACGAGTTGGCTGTGCGGGCGCAGTATAAGGCATGGCTCGGCTACATGCAGGGGGCTGCTTGATGGCCAAGATCGACAAGGCACCATTCGAGGAATTCCTGATCCACGAGGCGCGGCTGCTCGACGACCGGCGCTTCCGGGACTGGATGGCACTGTTTACCGACGACGGAAGCTATTGGGTGCCGGCGGTGCCCAATCAAGACAGCCCGTTCAATCAGGCTTCGCTGTTCTATGACGATCGCGATCTGATGAAGACGCGCATCGACCGGCTGGAGCATCCACTTATTCACGCCCAGACGCCGCCGTCACGTACGGCACATATAATCGGAAACATCGTCGTCGAATCTGCCGACGACGAGGCGGGCAAGTATACCGTCGTCTCGACGGTCATGATGGTCGAATATCGCGACGAGCAGCAGCGCGTGTTCGCAGGCCGCCAGACTCATACGCTGAAGCGGGATGGCGGCGGTTTCCGCATTGCTCAAAAGAAGGTCGACCTCATCAACTGCGACAGCGCGTTCGAGGCGATGGCCGTGCCGATCTGATCGATAGAGCCAGTGCGCCGTTGGGCCAGGTGCAGTGCCAGTTGCAATCCGTGGCCCGGTTGGTATCAGCAAAGGGACCCCCGCATTATGCGTGCAAGACGGCCGGCCTCACTGGGTACATCCATCTCTATCAGCCTTTGCCTCGCGTTCCTCGTCGTGCCAGCCAATGCCGCCGACTATACGGGCAAGACGATCAACTTCATTGTCGGCTCGGCGCCGGGCGGCGGCTATGATACCTATGCGCGCCTGTTTGCCCGCTACTTCGGCAACCACGTGCCGGGCAAGCCGACAGTCACCGTGCAGAACATGCAGACCGCCGGTGGCCTCAACGCCGCCAACACGATCTACAACGTTGCCCCGAAGGACGGAACGACCATCGGGATGTTCGCGTCGTCCAACGCACTCGAGCCGCTGATGGGCAATACGCTCGCCAAGTTCGACACTGGCAAGTTCACGTGGCTTGGCAACATGAACCGCGACGCGCTGTCGTGCGGCGCCTGGAAGACCTCGGGCGTAACAAGCATCGACGACGCCTTCAAACGCCAAGTGCGCTTCGGCGCGTCCGGCATGGGCGCGACGACTGCCCAGAACGCGCTTTTCCTGAAGAACATGCTGGGTGCACAGATCAGCGTTATCTTGGGCTATGGCGGCACCAACGACGTGAAGCTCGCCATGCAGCGCGGCGAGGTCGACGCATCCTGCGGCCTGTTTGTTTCCTCGGTGGTCGGTCCGTTCGGCGCCGACGTCAAATCCGGCAACTTGAAGATCATCGTCCAGTTCGGCCGTACCAACGACAAGGCGTTCGGCGATGCCCCCAATATCTACTCCTACCTCAAGACCGAGGATGACAAGCTCGCCGCGGACTTCGTCTTTCTGGCCGCCGAGATTACCCGGCCGATCACCGCCCCGCCGGGCGTTTCCGCCGATGTCGCAGCCACCCTGCGCAAAGCGTTCGACGCGACGGTAGCAGACCCCGAACTGCTCGCCACAGCGAAGAACGCCAACATCGAGATAACCCCGATGAACGCCGAGGCGGTGAGCAAGGCGTTCGCCGATTTCGCAACCACGCCGCAGCGTCTGATCGAGCGCGCGAAGGCTGCGATCACAACGCCTTGAAGTGGTCGCCGAGACCACGTTCAAGTTTCGATCCGCATGAGGCCTTTCTGAACTTGCTGAAGCTGAACTTGCTGAAGAAGGCTCTGCCCACACGGTGGCCGCAGCGCGCCTTCGATGCAATCTCTGCGATCGTCAATTCAGATCGAACTTGTCCTTGTAGTCGAGCTTGAGTGCGGGGGCCTGGTCGGGCTTCGACAGCACGCAGTTTCCGACGACGAGTGTTTCCATCTCGCATCCCATGAAGCAGCGGAACGCGTCCTCCGGGGCGTGCGCGATGGGCT
>CANJPN010000021.1 GCA_947475855.1 Bradyrhizobiaceae bacterium | reverse complement strand
TCGAGCGGCCATGCTTGGCGGTGTCGCGATTGGGCCAGATGAAATCGCTCTCGATAGTGATGCCCTTGGCCATCAGCCGCGCCAGCCACGCGTCGATCTCTGCGGCGGTTGCCGAGAAGCAGACGTGGCCCGGGCCGCGGGCGCCGTGGGGTGGCACAGGAAGTGCGCCTGGCTTCGGGGGGATCTCCGTCGCGTCGGGGTTGAAGATCAGGAGCATGCCGCTACCGAGGCGGAAGAACACGTGGCGGCCTTTGACCTCGGAGTAGAAGTCGAGGCCGATCACGTCTGCATAGAAAGCACTGATGGCGTCGAGATCGGTCGCGTAGAGGACGGTTTCGAGGATGCCGGTGGGCTTCATCGGTGGGCCTCGTCGGTCGGGTCGAGCGCTGCGAGGCCCAACATCGGCAAGCAACGCGTGAATGTTGGGCCTCGGGCCAAGTGGCCCTCGACCCAACCTACGCGTCACGCAACAGTCAGCTTCTGCAGCGAGACGAGTTCCTTGATGCCCTTGCGAGCAAGGCCCATCAGCTCGTCGAACTTCTCCTGGCTGAACGGCTCTTTCTCGGCCGTGCCCTGGACTTCGACGATGCCGCCGTTGCCGGTCATGACGAAGTTGGCGTCGGCGTCGGCTTCGCTGTCCTCGGCGTAGTCGAGGTCGAGCACGGGTGAGCCGGCGTAGATGCCGGCGGAGACGGCGGCGACCTGATCGCGCAGCACGCCTTCCTTCACCATCGAGCGCGTTTCCATCCACTTGATGCAATCGTGCAGCGCGATCCACGAGCCGGTGATCGCCGCGGTGCGCGTTCCGCCGTCGGCCTGGATCACATCGCAGTCGATCGAGATCTGCCGCTCGCCGAGTTTGGGAAGGTCGACCACGGCGCGCAGCGCACGCCCGATCAGGCGCTGGATTTCCTGCGTGCGACCGGAGGGATGACCTGCTGTCACCTCACGGCGTGTGCGGGAATTGGTGGCGCGGGGCAGCATGCCGTATTCGGCCGTGACCCAGCCGCGGCCTTGGCCCTTGAGCCAGGGAGGCAAGCGCTCTTCCAGGCTCGCCGTGCAGAGCACATGGGTGTTGCCGAACTTGATCAGGCAAGAGCCTTCGGCATGCATGGAGAAGCCGCGCTCGAAGGAGACGCGGCGAAGTTCGTCGGGCTTGCGTTTGGAGGGGCGCATGGGCTCCGTGTTGGGATGAGAGGTTGAAAGGGGAACTGTTGGCCGACGACCATCAGCGTGGATCGGCCGAAGTTGCCGCAACCTATGCCAGTGCTGGCGGGTGTTCAACAGTACAGTCGTGGGTCATGCGCCGATGAGGTCTGGATCGATGCAATCGCCGATATGGCGATACCCGGCATCGCTGGGGTGCAGATGGTCGCCGCAGTCCCATGGTGCAAGCAACCGGGTCGGGTGGGCCGGGTCGCGTAGCGCCATGTCGAGGTCGATGAGGCCGTCGAAGCAATCCGTGGTGCGCATCCATGCATTGATGGCGTGCCGCACCGCTTCACGATCAGGCGACCAGCAGCCGGGCTGAAACGTCTCGTTCTCATAAGGCAGGATTGTCGACACGTAGAGCCGCAGGCCGGCCGCGCGGGCGCGTTGTGCGATCTGTTTGTAGCCGGCGATCATGGTGGGGGCTGTGACGATTTCGTCGGGATTGCCACGGCGGTTTCTGAGATCGTTGACGCCGAGCAGCATGATCACGTCGGTCACGCCGGGCTGGGCGATTACGTCGCGATCGAAGCGCTTGAGGCCGCTGTCGCCGGTCAGGTCGTTCAGCAGCCGGTTGCCGCCGAGGCCCTGGTTCATGATGCCGACGGTGCATGTTCCCTTCCGGGCCGCAATGCGGCGAGCGAGCTGATCGGGCCAGCGGTTGTTGGTATCTGGCGTTGAGACGTTGGCATCCGTCAGGCTGTCGCCGAACGCCACCAAGCCTCGCGTGCCGGCTGGTGCTTCGACCTCGATTGCGCTGACGAAGAACCAGCTCATCGTGGTGGTTGCGACGGGGAATTCGAGCGAGGTGGTGTGGTCGCCGGCCGGCGAGATGTAGTTGGTCTGCTTGGCGGTGCCATGGCCGGTGATGCGAAACGTCTCGTGCACGGGGGCGGCGAGATGGATGCTGATGGCGACATCGGCAAGCGAGGGCAACGTGAGGTCTACGGGATCGGAAACGATGAGCGCGCCCGCGGCGACGGTGGCCGATTTCTCGCCGCCGAACGTGAGCGAACGAAGCGTTCCTTCGGTGATGCGGGCGTGGCTCGCGCGAAGGCCGACCGTGGCCGCCCCGATCTTCAATGGTTGGTCGCCGAAGGCATTCGAAATACGGATGCGTGGGTGTGAGCCGCCGATGCTGATCCGGGCGATCATGCGCAGTGTGATCGCGTCGAAGGACACATCGGCGATGGGCGCGGGGCTGGTTGTCCAGGTGCCTATGGTAGGCATGATGTGGTGATCCTTATCTATGCCATCCATGGCGAGGGCGCACCGGACGATCTTGTTGTGTTTTGCTATTTGGCTTTCAAGCCGGAGCTTGTGATGGCTTTGGCCCACTTGTCGATCTCGACCTTGACGTAGTCGGCAAACTGCGCGGGCGTGCTGGCGATGATGACAGCGCCGAGTGGGGCGAGCTTGGTTTTCACTTCGTCCGAGCGCATCGCTTCGATGATCGCACCGCCGAGCTTGGTTGCGACCGCGTCGGGCAGGCCCTGAGGCGCGACTGCTCCATACCACTGGTTCACCTCGACTTGGGGTAAGCCGACTTCGGCCATCGTCGGCACATCGGGGAGAACGGGCGAGCGCGTGCGGCTGCCGATGCCCAGGGCGCGGAGCTGGCCGGCCTGAACGCTTCCGACGAGCACTTGGATGTCGGCGAACATCATCTGAATATGCCCGCCCAGCATGTCGTTCACGGCGGGCGACGCGCCGCTGTATGGCACGTGGACGATGTCGATGCCGGAGGCGAGTTTGAACAACTCGCTGGACAGATGCGACATGCTACCGACGCCGGTCGAGCCGAAGTTCATTTTGCCGGGGCGTGCCTTGGAATGGGCGATGAGCTCCGCGACGGTCTTCGCCGGAATATTGGGGCTGACGACGAGCAATTCCGGAGTCTCGGCGACGAGCGATAACAGCCGCAGATCCTTGAGCGGATGATACGGCATCTTGTCCTGCAGGCTCATGTTGATGGCGAGTGCGCCGGCGCTCGATATCGCGAAGGTGTAGCCGTCGGGCTCGGCTCGCGCGGTCAGAGCAGTGCCCGTAACGCCGCCCGCGCCAGAGCGGTTCTCGATAACGACAGGTTGGCCCAGGAGTGAAGGCAACTTATCACCGACGACCCTGGCTATGGTGTCGATGGGACCGCCGGCAGGGAACGGTACGACGAGCTTGATCGGGCGGGAGGGATATTGCTGAGCTTCGGCGGCCGCGGTGATCATGACCGCGCATGCCGTCGTTGTCAGCGCCTGCATCAGGCGGCGTGTTTGACCAGGCTTCATGTCGTTTTCCCCGTCCCAGCGTCAAGTTTGGCGTCGTCGTCACTCGTTGCCGCGCACTATGGCTCCCGGTTTGCCGGGAAGCTATCCCACGGTCGGTGGTGCAACACTCTCATTGGAAAACGGTGGCGGCGGGTGACGGCCGATTGAATCGTTTTACGAGTCGTGCCATTCTTGGCTCATTGGCAACAACCGAGAGGAGGTGATCCGATGTCGAGTGGGATGACAGGGCTGTGGAACAGGCTGGGCATCATCACGGCAGAGGGAGCACCTTCCTCTTCCGCCTGATGCGCCGGTTACGCTGCCCTCAACGGGCGCGCGCGCAGCTTATTCTCACGGGGGCCGCTCGAAAGGGCGGCCCTTTTGAGTCTGGATATCCCATGAATCCGAAGCTCCAAGCGAGGCACTTTCTCAGGCCGGATTGTTGCCATAGTATCCGCCAATCGAAATTTTGGAGGGCGAAATGCGCAGAGCTGTAAAGCACATCCTTTGCCTCGTGGGCCTACTGGCGGCTCTTAGCCTTCGTGCCCCAGTTGCGGATGCTCAAGCCTGGCCGCAGCGCAGCGTGCGTCTCGTCCTGCCGTTTGGTGCTGGATCTGCGACCGACGTGACCGCGCGATTGCTCGCCGAGCGTCTGCAGGCGAAATGGGGACAGGCTGTCGTCGTCGAGAACCGGCCGGGTGGTGATGGTTTGCTCTCGATCGGAAGCGTCGTCTCGGCCAAGGACGATCATGTGATGTTCTTCTCGCCGACGAGCGTGTTCGTCGTGCACCCCTACATGCACGCAACTCTACCCTACGATCCGGAGCGGGATCTCGCGCCGATCGTACGGATATCGAAGTCGCTGCTCGTGCTTGCTGCGCCTGCCGTTTCGCCAGCCAACGACCTGAAGGAGTTCGTCGCGCTGGTGAAGGCCAACGCAGGCAAGTTCAATTATGGAATGACACCGGGCTACACCGAGTTCGTGTTCGACGGCTTCCTCCGCGAGCAGGGGCTTACGATGTCCAAAGTGCCATACCGCGACATCGTTCAGGCACCGATTGATCTAGGCGAGAACAGGATTCATATCCTGGGCGTGTCCCACACCGTGGCGGTCGCCCAGGTGAGTGCGGGCAAGATCAAGTTGCTGGCGGTGGCGGACAGGAAGCGTGCGGCGATCGAGCCCAAAGTCCCCTCGGTGGTCGAGTCTGGCTATCCGTCGCTCGAATCCGTCTCGTTGATCGGAGCATTCGGTTCGCGGGATATGTCGCTCGAATTGCGCAAGCGTGTCGGGGGGGACTTCATCGCGATTGCGACGGAGCCAGCGATGGCGGCGAAGATCACGGCGGCCGCCCAGATCGTCGAGACGAGCGGACCGGAGGAGTTCGCGGCCTCCATCGCCGAAATCCGCAAGCGCGTCGATGGGATCGCCAAGCTGGTCGGCTTGGCGAAAAAGAATTGACGGCTGGCGCTATGCTTGCAGGACCTTGGCTGCCGCGACCGCGTAGTACGTCAGCACGCCTGCGCAGCCCGCGCGTTTGAAAGCCATCAGGCTTTCGAGCATTACCTTCTCGCCGTCGAGCCAGCCACGCTCGGCAGCGCCCGCCAGCATCGCGTACTCTCCGGAGACCTGATAGGCGAAAGTCGGCACGCCGAATGTATCGGATACGCGGCGGCAGACGTCGAGATATGGCATGCCCGGCTTGACCATCACCATGTCCGCACCCTCTTCGATGTCGAGGGCGACTTCGCGCATGGCTTCGTCTGAATTGGCGGGGTCCATCTGGTAGGTGCGCTTGTCACCCTTCAAGGTAGAGGAGGAGCCGACGGCATCGCGGAACGGGCCGTAGAAGGCCGACGCGTATTTCGCCGAGTAGGCCATGATCTGCTTGGACTGATGACCATCGGCGTCGAGGGCGCGGCGGATCGCGCCGATGCGACCGTCCATCATGTCGGATGGCGCGATAACGTCGCAACCGGCTTGCGCCTGGACGAGGCTCTGCTTGACGAGGGCTTCGAGAGTTTCGTCATTGACGATCTCGTCGCCGCGCATCAGGCCGTCGTGGCCGTGGCTCGTATAGGGATCGAGGGCGACGTCGAGCATCACGCCGATGTCGAGGCCGGCGTCCTTGATCGCCCGGGTGGCGCGGCAGACGAGGTTGTCGGGGTTGTAGGCTTCCCGGGCGTCCTCGGTGCGGAGCTTCGGGTCGGTGTAGGGAAACAGGGCGATCATCGGGATGGCAAGGCTTGCTGCTTCCTTCGCAGCGCCGACGATGAGGTCGACCGACAGGCGCGCGACGCCGGGCATCGAGGAAACGGGTACGCGCTTGTTGCGTCCGTCCATGACGAAGACGGGCCAGATCAGGTCGGCGGGGGTGAGGACGTTCTCAGCGACAAGCCGGCGGGACCATGGGTTGGCCCGGTTGCGGCGCATACGGGTGGTGGGAAAGCCGGATGGGCCAGGCTCGAGCGGATCGGGCGTTGAGCGCGCGCGGTGGGTGGGTTCGACTTTGCGTTGCATGACAGCGCCTTTGCGCGAATTGGAGGGTCGGGACATCATTCTATCACCCAACCGGCACCGACCGCGAAGGGTGATTTGTCAGTCCCGCGGCTTCCGCAGGCCTCGAGGTAATGGTATCGTTCTCGACAGACTTACAGGCTCCGCGTGCTTACTCGGCACGAGCCTTGCTAGCGCACGTCTTGGTGCCGCTTGGCGGGCACGATGCAGAGAGAGCCGATGCCTGTCGGCTCGGGCTCAGCCGGCAATGCAAGGCGATGGATCGATGGCAGCTTCGCTGTCTACACAACTCGAGGGATTGAGGCGCGAGCGGGAGCGCTTGGAAGAGCTGTTGATGCTCGATGCAAACTGGCGCGCGTTGCGGCAGCTCGACGAGCGCGAGACGGGCGGACATCCGCTGCAGGCCGTCGATGGTGCCGGGCTCCGGGCGGGCCTCGAGAAGGCGCTTGCGGCCAACCGGATTTATGTCGCGCGCGCGAAATTGGTCGAGACGATCGAACTCTTAGAAGCCGATTTTCCAGGACGGGCTGCTGTGCTGGACAGCGGTTCGCTGTCGAGCCGGATCGTCATGCTGAGCGAGCCTTCAGGGGACACTTTCAGGGCGCGGTTGCGGTTGAAGCCGGAGCCGGTCGCGGCAGTAAAGAAGTTGGCAGCGAATGCCGCCGAGCAGGTCGCGGATGGTGGCCTTCCGATCGTTGAGGGGGCGTCTTCGCTCTCGACCCGCGACGCGGGCGACCGGGTTCGGGCTGAAACGGTTGCTCCCGCCACAGTAGCTGTTTCTGCGGTGCCAGATCCGCTCGAGCTGATCGACGGTCTCAGCCGCCAAGCGGTAGAGATGTTGCTCCATGAGGGCGTCAACAGATTTTCGGATATCGCGGCGTGGTCGAGTGTGGAGGTCGCGACCTGGCGGGCGCGTCTCGAAGGCGCGACGCAAGGATCGGCCGGCTGGTGGATCGAACAGGCAGCGCTTCTCGCATCCGGACGCAATACTCATTTCGCGGAGCGGGCGCGACGCGGAGAGTTCGCAGCTCTTGTTGCGCCGCCGCAGTCCGAGCCGCCCGGGCCTTGGTCGTCTGGCGCCGGCGGGGAGGATGTTGCGCCGCAGGAGATCTTGAAACCGGGCTCCACTCAGTCGCTGGCAGGTTCGGGAGACGGTGTCGGGCCGCCTGCGCTGCCCGATTGCGCTCTGGCCGCGCGTGGGGTGACGGCCGAAGAGCTGGCGCGGGTGCTCGATCACGCGGACGTTTCTCCTCCGCCATTGCCGGAAGCTGCGGTAGATCCGCTGGTGGTGGGATACATCGACGTCGGTTCGGCGGTCACGGGCGATGGGTCGGCTAGCGTGACGCCGTTATCCTTAGAGCCTTTGGCAGGCCGTTCCGTGGGCGGCATGGTCGATGATGAAGCTGACGTCGTTGTCGTGGCGGCACCTGTGGCAAAGGCGCCTCTGGTAGTGAAAGCTGGCGAGCGTCCGCGCACGCTGCTGAAGCGCATCAAAGCGTTGCATCAGACCGGCCGCTTCGAAGCGGACGATTACGCGGCCTATCGCGGAAGTGTCGAAGAGGCGAGTGTGACGATCCTCGCCACCGCGAAGGTTGCCTCCGAGCCGAGCCCGCCGTTGAAGCCCGCCGAAAGTTCCGCGGCGAAGCCTGCGAACCGGTTTCTCAAGGCGCTGACCGGCAAGAGTTGATGGCCGGCGGGGCATAAGCGTTCTCGCTCCGGATCGAACGACGGCACGGGGTGATGACGAGCGGTGCCGTGCGCGATACGGTGTGCGCATCGACAGTCCGCATCATGGAGCCCTCACATGCGTCCAATTGCCCGTCTAGGCGGTAATGCGATCAATGCACGGGTCGTGATCCATGGCGGGATCGCGTACGTGTCGGGTATCGTGGCGGACGACAAATCTGCTGATGTCGCGGGGCAGACCAGGCAGATCCTCGCGCGGATCGACGGGCATCTCGCCGACGCTGGGACTTCGAAGTATCGTCTGTTGTCGGCGACGATATGGATGTCGGATATGTCGAAAAAAGACGATCTCAATAAAGTGTGGTCGGCGTGGATCGATCCGGCAAATCCACCGGTGCGGGCATGTGTCGGTGCGGAACTCAGTTCGGCCACGACGCTCGTGGAGATCATGGTCACGGCTGCGATCGACTGAGCGCCGGTGGTGCGATGCCCGGCGAGGTGGCAAATGCGAACCGGCCGCCGCGGGTGGTGGTGGTCCGCGGCGTCCGGCAGTTCAACTCAGCTCAGTTCAAGTGAGCGTATCAGCGCCAGCCCCAGGGGCGGTGCATGCCCCAGTGGCGGCGGGGATGCCAGTCGCGACGGACGTGGGGAGGGATGAAGTAGGGCCGCGGCGGGACATAGTGTACGACCGGGGGAGCGGGGCGATAGCCGTAGCCGTAACCGCGATGGTAGGGGTCGGCGTTGGCGGAGACGGCGCTCGCGGCCAGCGGGATGAGGCTGACGAAAGCAGCGATCAGGGCGGTGCGCTTCATGGGAGTGCTCCTTCCAGGGGGACCTGGGTGCTGCCGGGGTGTCCGGTTCACCGGCGGGATGCCGGCTTGATGAAATGAAATCTACGCCCCTCGCTTTGAATGCAGCTTGAATGTAGCTGTTATCGGCGGTTCAGCTTGCGGACGAAACTTCGTCACGGGATCGTCGCGACGCGGCGGTAGCTGTCAGCGGGGAGAGTTTTCCAGGGGGGACGATCCCATGGATAGCGTGCAGGCCATTGCGTTGCGGCAGGTTCGGCCTTATTTCCCCTCTACCCTCCGGACAGCTCCGGACGAAAGCCATGAGGTGGCGCCCGGCATCGAGGCCGGACGAGCGCCCCGCGGTGCAGCCTGCTGTGCCGATGCAACCCAGATGAAGGGACGAGATGCGGTCGATCAAAGAGCAGAGCCTGAGCGAGCGTCTGGAGCGCGCGGCAAAGGCGCGGCAGGCTATCATCGAGAAGTTCAAGGCGCAGCCGGGCGCTAACGATCCCGAAGTGATCAAGCGCCGCGAGGAGCAGGTCGCGGTTGCCGAGGCCCGCAAGATGCGTGAAGCCGAAAAGGCGGAGCGCAAGGCTCGTGAAGCTGCCGAGAAGGCTGCCCTCGAGGCGAAGGAGAAGGCCGAGCGGGAGGCCGCAGAGCGGCGCGCCGCGATCGAGCGCGTCATCCGCGGCGAGGCTGAGGCCGACCAGAAAAAAGCTGCGCGCGACGCTCGCTATGCCGCTCGCAAGGCTCGCAAGGCCGCCAAGAGCTGAACCAATTGCAGTTTAGGCCCGGGATGGAGCGAGCACGATGAGCACTCCAAGCCCGAAGCTGGACCTGTCTTCCGTCCGGCCTGGACTGATTGGTTCTGCTGAACTGGTCGTCGCCGCGGAGCATACCGCGCCGCGGGTAGGTTCCGGGCGGATCGCCGTGCTGGCGACGCCTGTGATGATCAATCTGTTCGAGGCAGCGGCGCTGGCAGCGGCCGAGCATCTGCTTCCGGCTGGGCACCAGAGCCTCGGCATTCATCTCGACGTCAAGCACACGGCGGCGACGCCGGTGGGGCGCAGGGTGACTGCGACGGCCGAGGTCGTTGCCGTCGATGGCCGCACCGTGACGTTCAAAGTGACCGCACACGACGGCATCGAGGAGATCGGCGGCGGAATGCACAGTCGCGTCGTTGTAGCGGTCGACCGCTTCGATACGCGCGTGCAACGCAAGGCGGGCGGTTCGGCATAGAGTTTCAGTCCAGAGCTTTCCAACGTGAGACCGCTTCGAGCAGCCTCGCGCGGTGCTGCGGCTCGAGCTTGTCGACTTTCGCGATGGCGTCCCCCATCGCCTGCAGCATGTCCGCCAGCAGGTAGTAGTGGACGTGGAAGCCGACGTGCCGCTTCTCGGCTCCCTGGCGATCGAGATGAAGGTGGATACCTTCGTCGTCCGCGGTGATGTCGTAGCGGCTGCCGCGTCCGAACGAGCCCATGTAGAATTTGTCGGGGAAGTCGATCGAGACTTCGGCCTTGTCGGTGATGGGTTTGGACATGGCGCGTTCTCTATCCCTGGTCTTGGCTCAACCTACGCGGACGGAGACTTTGCGAGAGGGGCCGTCGGCTGCGCGCTTTTTCGGTAGTATTATCTTCAAGACGCCGTTCTTGAATTCGGCGTCGATGGCTTCGGTGTCGGCGTCGGGCGGCACGCGGAACGTGCGTTGAAACACGCCGAATTCTCGCTCGGAGAAGAAATAGCTCTTGCCGACTTCCTCGTGCTCGAAATGCTTCTCGCCCGATACGATCAGCATGCCGTCCTGCAAGCCGATGTCGATGTCGCCGAGATCGACGCCTGGAAGTTCCATTGCGATCTGGTAGGTGTCGGGGGTAACGGCTGCATCGGAGCGGGGAGCGAACCACTCGGCGACTTTCTGGCCAACCTTCTTTATCGGCTCGTAGAGGGAGGGCATCCAGCCCCCAGTTTGCGATCTCTCGACCATGGCTACCTCGCTGATCGTTCGTACGGCGTTGGCGTCGTCAACCGGCAGCTTCGATTGTGCACGATGGCGACCGGATCGCGTTGATCGGGCTCAACTGAGTTTCATGGCGCAATGCTTTGCAAGCGTGGCTGGAACTGACATTCTGGCGTCTCTCGTCTATCGAGCCTTCATGAGGAGACACTCTTGAATCCACAGATCGTCGGATCGCTGATCCTTGCAGTTCCGGCATTGGCTGTCGCGTGGGCTGCGGTGTGGCCGCGAAATCGCGCCGTGTTCTGGTTTGCGCTGGTCATGATCCTCGTCGGTACCGGCTATCTGAACGCTACGGGGGCCGCGCGCGACATCGGGGTGCGGTTCGGGGGGACATCGGCGACTGCGCCGTCTCCCTCTCGCTAGTGTGGCGTCGCGCCTTAATTGACCGATGGGTGCGGCAAGGATGGTGTCAATCAAGGCGCGATGAACGCCGCACTAAGCACATGATTTAACTAGTGGCCCTTGTGTCGCGCCAAAATCGAACCCCGTCGCGGCCATGATACGATTTTGGCGCGACGGGCCACTAGTCCGGCAGACGCTTCGAGGTGCCTCGGGATAACCGCCCTGCGAAGAGGTGTCCCGCTTGGCCTTGCGGTTGATCCAGGGATATACGGGGGGGAACGCTCGAACAGAATACGCGTGGAGGCCCTGAAACGGTCCTCCGCGCCAGTCGCTATTTGGGAAGCCGCTTCCATGACTTCTGTTGATCTCGATGTTCGCCGCCGCCGCGCCGCCTATCGTGCAGCCCACCGCGGCACCAAGGAGATGGATTGGCTGCTGGGCAAGTACGCGAGCGCCAGGCTCGAGGGGATGAGCGAGGCGGAGTTGGCCGAGTTCGAAGATCTGCTCGCCGCGCCCGATCCAGATTTGCAGCTCTGGATCATGGACCCGACAGCCATTCCCGACGATCGCTACGCCGCGCTCATCAACACGCTGCGCGCTTTCCACCAGTTGCCGCAGTCGTGAGAGCGCACGCCCGCGCTTGGGAGCACTTGCAATGAACGATGCCAGCGCGCAGCGCCGCGACGAGATTCTGGTGGGCGTCCCCGAAGGTCTCGATGCACTTCTGATCGCCAGACAGGCGGCGAGCGCTCATGCCGAGCGCGCCGGTGCGATGATACTGCACGTGGCACGCGACGACCGGCGGCTCGAAGCGCTGGAAGCTGCGCTCGCGTTCTTCGCGCCCGATCTCAAGGTGATACCGTTTCCGGCTTGGGATACGGTGCCGTACGACCGCGTCGGTCCCAACGCCGAAATCGTGGCGAGGCGGATTACGTCTCTTGCCAAGCTCGTGCTGGGCGCGCGGAAGGAAGCCGGTATCGTGCTGACGACCGTCAACGCCGTCCTGCAACGGCTGCCGCCGCGCGAGGCGATCCGGCGTTCATTGCGTCCGCTGGCGGCGGGGCAGCGCGTCGACATGAACGGGCTGATCGAGCGGCTGGCGGCGGCGGGCTTCGTGCGCACGGGTACCGTTATGGAGCCTGGCGAATTCGCAGTGCGCGGCGGCATCGTCGATATCTTCCCACCCGGCCGCATCAATCCCGTGCGCCTCGATTTCTTCGGCGACACGCTGGAGAGCATCAAGAGTTTCGACGCGGAGACACAGCGCACGAAGCAGCTCGTCCAGAAGCTCGTTCTGATGCCGATCAGCGAAGTTGCATTCGGGGACGGCGGCATCGCGACATTCCGCGCGCGTTACATCGAATTGTTCGGGGGGAATACGGTCGAGGACCCGTTGTACGAAGCGGTGAGCGCGGGACAGCGCTATCCTGGCCAGGATCATTGGCTTCCGTTGTTTCATTCCAAGCTCGAGACGCTGTTCGACTATGTCGAGCCGGTTGCGGTCAGCTTCGATCATCTGGCGGACGAGGGCGTGAAGAGCCGGTTCGACCAGATCGGAGAGCATTTTGCCGCGCGCGCGGAGCAACGCGAGGTGAAGAAATTCGGAGCGCCTCCCTACAAGCCCGTGCCGCCCGACATGATGTATCTCGGCGCGAAGGCCTGGACTGATGCGCTCGCTGCCAGTCATGTCCGGCGCTACACGCCGTTCGACGACGACCGGCCCGGCGCCACGCATGTGGGGGCACGCGTCGGCCGCAGCTTCGCGCCGGAACGGCAGGCCGAACAGGGCAATCTGTTCGGTGCGGTAGCCGGATTTATTCGCGGCCAGCAGGCAAAGCAGAAGCGGGTGATCGTGGCTGCCTGGACGCCGGGCGCGCGCGAGCGGCTGGAGCATCTGCTGAGGGATCATGGCCTCAAGGATGTCGCCAAGGTTTCGAACTTCAACGAGGCGATGGCCGCGCCGGGTGACGTCGCGACACTGGCTGTTCTGGGCCTAGAAAGGGGCTTCGAGACGAACGAACTCACGGTGATCGGGGAGCAGGACATTCTCGGCGACCGTCTCGTCAGACCGCGCCGGAAAGCTCGCAAGGCAACAGATGTCATCACCGAGGCTACCAGCATCGCCGTCAGTGATCTCGTGGTGCACGCCGATCATGGCATCGGTCGCTTCATCGGCTTGAAGACCATCACTGCGCTGGGCGCGCCGCACGATTGCCTGGAGATCGTCTACGCCGGCGACAGCAAGCTGTTTCTGCCCGTCGAGAACATCGAGTTGTTGTCGCGCTACGGTACCGCCCCCGGCGATACGCAGCTCGACAGGCTCGGTGGTGCAGCATGGCAGTCGCGCAAGGCACGCCTCAAGCAGCGCCTGCGCGAGATCGCGTCGGAGCTGATCAAGGTCGCCGCGATGCGCGAGTTGAAGGAAGCGCCTTCGCTCAGTCCTCCAGCCGGGGCATGGGACGAGTTCGTCGCGCGCTTCCCATATGAGGAGACCGAGGACCAGGACAGTGCGATAGCGGCAGTGCTCGATGATCTTGCACGAGGCAAGCCGATGGATCGCTTGATTTGCGGCGATGTCGGTTTCGGCAAGACCGAGGTTGCCTTGCGCGCGGCGTTCGTGTCGGCGCTTTCGGGATTGCAGGTTGCCGTGGTCGTGCCGACGACGTTGCTCGCGCGCCAGCATTTCAAGACGTTTTCGCAGCGGTTCGAGGGCTTGCCCGTCAAGGTCGCGCAGGCCTCGCGCCTCGTCACGCCGAAGGATCTGGCTGACACGCGGGCGGGCCTGAAGGCGGGAACGATCGACATCGTCGTGGGTACTCATGCGCTGCTCGGCAAGGGCGTCGATTTCGCGCGGCTCGGCCTCGTCATTGTCGACGAGGAGCAGCATTTCGGTGTGGCGCACAAGGAGCGGCTCAAGCAATTGCGCGAGGATGTGCACGTGCTGACGCTGTCGGCGACGCCGATACCGCGCACGCTGCAGCTTGCCCTATCAGGCGTGCGCGAGTTGTCGCTGATCACGACGCCGCCGATCGATCGCCTGGCCGTGCGCACGTACATCTCTCCGTTCGATCCGGTGATCATCCGCGAGGCGCTTCGCCGTGAACGGTTGCGTGGCGGGCAATCGTTCTATGTCGTGCCACGCATCTCCGATCTGGAGGAGGTTACGGAGTTCCTGCAGGAGAGCCTGCCCGAGCTTCGGATCGCGCGCGCGCACGGCCAGCTTTCTCCGACGGAGCTCGAGGACGTGATGACGGCGTTCTATGAGGGGCAATACGACGTGTTGCTGTCGACGGCGATCGTCGAGTCCGGGCTCGATGTCCCCAATGCGAATACGCTGGTGGTGCATCGGGCCGATATGTTCGGTCTGGCGCAGCTCTATCAGTTGCGCGGACGTGTGGGGCGTTCGAAGACGCGCGCTTACGCGTATCTCACGACACCGCCATCGCAGAAGCTCACGGAAGGCGCGGAGAAGCGGCTCAAGGTGCTGTCGTCGCTCGATACGCTGGGTGCGGGCTTTTCGCTCGCGAGCCACGATCTCGACATTCGCGGTGGCGGCAATCTGCTAGGCGAGGAACAGTCGGGGCACGTCCGCGAAGTCGGGTTCGAACTCTACCAGTCGATGCTGGAAGAGGCGATCAACGCGCTCAAGGGGGGCGATCTCGGCGAAGCTCAGGACCAGTGGAGCCCGCAGATCTCGATCGGAACCTCCGTCGTACTGCCGGAAGCCTACATCTCGGATCTGCAATTGCGACTCGGTCTCTACCGCCGTTTGTCGAGCCTCGTCACGCGCGAGGATATCGATGCGTTCGGGGCGGAGCTGGTCGACCGGTTCGGCGTCTATCCGCCGGAAGTCGGTCATCTGCTCGACGTGATGGAGATCAAGGGGCTGTGCCGTCAGGCCGGCATCCAACAGGTCGACGCGGGGCCGCGCGGCGCGGTGCTGGTGTTCCGCAAGAATCAGTTCGCCAACCCCGAGGCGCTGGCGAAGCTGATCGCGGCGAAGAACTCGTCGTTCAAGCTGCAGCCCGACCACAAGCTCGTGTTCCGCGCCGAGTGGGACGAGGAGGAGGAGCGGCTTTCGGGCGTGCGCACGCTGGTGAAGGAGCTGGCGGTACTGGCCGTTCCGAAAGGGGCCGTGGCCGCAAAGAAGTAGGTTGCCAGCGGGCGGTGGCCGTTGGTCATTCCGGTGTTCGGCGCCGGAATCCACCTCGCAACACTCGTCAAGGCGGCGGCTCTTTGGGTCCCGGCAACACGTGCCGGGACGACAGTCAGCGATCTTCTGGCAGGTGGCGGGTTATCGCGACCAGGGAGGTTCCATCCAGAACAGTCTCGTCAGCAGTTCCTTCAGGTTGGCGGCTTCTGGTCGGTTAGACTTGAGGAAGTTGGCTAGTTCGACCCGCTTGGCCACTGAGTAGTTCGGCTTCCCAAATGTATCGGTTGGCGCGTGCTCGATATAGAGCTCGCCGGCGTCGCGATCATAGACGAGCGCCCATAGGGCTGTGGCCTCCCCGTAGGGCATCGAGGTCTCCAGGCCGAACCCGCGTCGCAGCAGTTCTGCCCTTTGTTCGATTGCTGCCATTTTGCCTCTCGAGATTGCGAGCCGGACGGTTCCCTTGGTGTAGTAATGCCCCCGAAAACTCACGCCGGCAATTGTACCGGTGGGAACAGGTGGTGTGCCCACGTCCGGGTCATGTAGCGTAACCGGTGCGCGTCGTGCGGCCGGCAACGCCAACAGCCAGGAGACGTGCCATGCTGCCGATCAACGTGAGTGGAGTACTCGATAGTCTGAGATCGCCCGCCGAAAGTATTTTCGAATCCGCCAGTGCCGCGCGGCCGGAATTGGCCGGACTGTTCGAGCCGGGAGCAGAGGTCAGCCTCAATCCGCAGCCGTTGCCGCCGGGCGAGCTGTTTGCGGCCGAACGCTTCGGCGACGAGGTGTCTCTCAATCCTCAACCGCTGCCGCCCTTCGGAGAAGCAGCCGAAGAACTCGATTTCGGCGAGATGTTCGAGGACGCCGAGATGAACTTCGGTCAGGCTGGCGAGGAGGTCGAACTCAATCCGCAGCCGTTGCCGCCCATCGGTGAGCTCGAGCCGGAGTTTCGCATACCCGAGCAGTTCGTTCCCGAGAACGACGGCATGCTCAAACTCGGCGATCGGGATTTCGAGTTCATGGCCCAGGAGCGCGCCGTGAGCTTGCCCGATTTCGGCGTCGAGCCGCTTCAGCTCGATCTGGCATCACAGCCGGCGTTCGATGCATCGGCGTTTCAGTCGACGATGATGATCCAGTAAGGAGAGCCAAAGTCCCGTCGCATGCTAGTTCCAGCGCTTCCCCTCCCCGGATGGGGAGGGGATAGGGGCGGGGTGATTTTCAAGAGGTGGTGGAGGGATCAGCCCGGTCGCTCGTCGGCTTCTCCCCACCCCTGCCCCTCCCCGCTGGGGAGGGAAAAGCTAGCGCTGCGACCACCACGTGTCGAAGTCGTTGCCGGTGAGGCGTGGAAGCTGGGGAAACGTGACGCGGGTGCGCCACGCGATCCACTGGCCGGGCACATGGAACAGCGGCACGACGTAGTCGCCCGACAAGAGCACGCGGTCCAGCGCCCGCACGGCCGAGACGAAGTCCTCTCGCTTCTCGGCTCCCAGAAGTTCTGCGATCATCGCATCGGCAGCAGGGCTGTGAACGCCTGCGTAGTTGAACGAGCCCTCTGCTTTCGCGGCGGCTGCCGACCAGCGATTGTACTGTTCGTTGCCAGGCGACAGCGATGCTTGCCAGAGCGTCTGCGCCACGTCGAAGTCGAATGATTTCATTCGCGCGGAATACTGAGCGCTGTCGACTTGGCGCAGCCTGAGCGTAATACCTAGTCGTTTCAGGTTTTCCGCGTAGGCAAGCACTAGTCGCTCTTGCGTCCTGTTGGACGCGAGGAACTCCATGGCCAGCGGCTTGCCAGTCGCCTTGTGGACCATGTGGCCGCCTGCAAGTGCGAAACCAGCCGATGCGAGAAGTTCACTCGCCGTCTTCAGACCGGCGCGGGTGTTGCCGCTGCCGTCGGTGACCGGCAGGTCGGTGCGTCCCTCCATGATGCTTTCGCGAACTGCGCCGGGAAATGCGGCGAGGAGTTCGCGCTCGCGTGGGGCTGCCGGCCGGCCGCTCGAGGCCAACTCCGAGCGGGCGAAGTAGCTGGTCGTGCGCTGATACAGGCCGTGGTAGAGGTTCTTGTTGAGCCATTCGGCGTCGAGCAGTTCGATCAGCGCGCGGCGGACGCGCTGGTCGTCGAGCGGCGCGCGGCGGGTGTTGAACACCAGTGACGACATGCCCGCGGGAATACCGACTCTGAGTTCGCGCTTCTCGGCCTGACCGTTCAGCATCGCGGGGAACTTGTAGCCCTCCGCCCACCGGGTCGGATCGTCTTCGACGCGAGCATCGAGGTCGCCCGCTTTGAAGGCTTCGAACATCGCGCCCTGGTCGCGGAAGAACTCGTAGGTGAAGTCGTCGAAGTTGAAGCGTCCGCGCTGCAAGGGAAGATCGCGGCCCCAATATGCAGGGTTGCGGCGGTACGTCAGAGAACGGCCGATGTCGATCTTGGAGATCGTATATGGCCCACTTCCGACGACGGGCTCGGTGGTGGTGCGTTCTATGGCTTCCGAGTTCATCTTGTGGCGAGGGATCACAGGCATCAACCCGAGGATCAGGGGCAGTTCGCGGTCGCCACGGGCCTTGAAGTTGAAGCGAACGGCACGCGGGCCCACGATTTCGGTGGTCGAGACCTTGCCGTAATGCAGGCGGTGGAACGGCCAGCCCTTCTCCGATAGGACCTTATGGGAGAAGATCACATCCTCGACGGTCACGGGTTGGCCATCAGAGAAACGCGCCTCGGGCCGGATATGAAACGTCACATGGCCACGGTCGGGCGGTGTCTCTACGCCCTCTGCGATCAGGCCATACAAGGAGAACGGTTCGCTGGCCGATCGGGCCAGCAGGCTCTCGAACACGAAGTCGCGCAGGCCTTGCGGGGTATTTCCCTTGATTGTGAATGGGTTGAGGTTGTCGAACGTGCCGGCTACGCCGAGCCGGAGTTGCCCGCCCTTGGGGGCATCGGGGTTCGCGTGCGGCAGGTGTTTGAAGTCGCGCGGTAGCGCCGGCTCGCCATGCATCGCGATGCCGTGGGCGATCTGGGCCATCGTCGGTCCGGTGGTTGCGACGATGACAGCACTCACCGCGCCGGCGAGGGCTAGCCGCGCGACAACGGCACATAGTGCGGTGCGGCGAAGGATACAGGCGGCGAAGAAGCGCGGTTTCATATGGCATCACGGATTTGGGTGGGGCGACGGCTGGAAGCTACCACTGTCCTGCGTCGGAACCGAGACCGCGATGGCGTGGCAACACGGCCACGAACGCATTTGTTAACACCTGCGTCCGAATGCGCTGCTGCTTCGGCCACGGGAATGCCTCAATCAAGCCTTTACTCCGCGGGACTTGCGGTTTCTCACGGATGGTGCCGGGCTTGGCTGGGTGCCTGATTGCGTAGCTCGGCCAGGCGCTCTCGCAGTTTCGGTGGCAGCTTCTCTTGTAGCTTCTCTTTGAGCTTCTCTGGCAGGCTCTTTTGCAGGTTTTCTGGGGGTGCCGGTGTCGCGGTGCGGCAACGGAAATGTCACGACAGTGGGGTGCGAGCAGCGCTCGCTTCGAACAACGAAAGGTCCTTGAACAAATGGCGGAGTTGATTTCACACGCGCGCGGCGCCGGGTTGGCCGCAGTGGGCGCGGCCCTGATGATCTCGACCGGGATGGCCGGCGCGGCACTGGCGCAGCAGGCCAAGCAGCCGGCAGCAGCCGCTCCAGCTCAGCAACAGAGCGCTTGGGTGAAGCTGTGCGAGAAGGCTCCCTATACGAAGTCGGGACCGGACGGTAAGCCGCAGCTCGACAAGGACAACAAACCGGTGATGGAAGAGAAGCAGCTCTGCCTCACGCACCATGAGCAGATGACCAATACAGGTATCACCATGGTTTCTGCTGCCATCCAGCAGCTCGAAGGTATCGACAAACTGCACATGATGGTGATGGTGCCGCCGACGACGGGAATCGTGATGCCCGCCGGCATGAGCGTCGTCGTCTACAACAAGGAGCAGGTCGAGAAGCTCGAAAAGAAGGAGCAGCTCGACGAGAAGACGCTCGTCGGCCAGAAGCTGATGTTCACGATCTGCCATCAGAATGGCTGCACCGCCGAGAACGAGGCAACGCCGCAACTCGTCGACGCGATGAAAAAGGGCGTCGTCATGGTCGCCTACGCTACGCACGTCTCGGGTCAGCCGATCCCCTATCAGGTGCCGCTCGTCGGCTTCACGCCGACCTTCGATGGCAAGCCTGTGGATAACAAGGCCTACCAGGAGCAGCGCTCCAAGCTGCAGGAGACGTTCATGGCGAATCGCCTCGAGCAGATGAAACAGATTCAGGCGGCGCCGCAGCAGGCGCCGGGTGCTCCGGCGGGCGGTGGTGCGCCCGCAGCGAAGGCGCCAGCGGCAGCGCCTGCTCCCGCGAAGAAGTAATCTCTTGGTTTCAGATTGCGGTAATTGAACGCCCGGCCTTGAATGGCTGGGCGTTCGTTTTTTGTGTCGAGCTCAGTTTTGGGCTGGCGCCGCTGCGAAGTTCGGCAGGCGCACCGGCAGGCACGCTACGGCGATAAGAATTATGAGGGCTGCCAACGTGAGGACGCGGAAGAGCGCGTCGAATCCCCAGTTCGAATAGACGAACGAGATCAGCGGCAGCGACAGCGCGAGTGAAGTGAAGCTGACGACATACCGCGCGCCATAGACGCGCGCGCGGAATTCGCCGGTCGCCATCTTGCCGATCATGTAATCGGTGATCGGGATTTGACCGAATGCGCCGAGCATGAACCCCAGAGCTACCGCCAAGGCCCAGCCTTCTGTCAGGCCGGGCATCAGTGAAAAGAAGACGAGTTGGACAATGGCCGCTCCCATGAAAACGGGGCGTGGGCCATAACGGTCGAGCAGGCTGCCGACCAGGAGTTGGGCAAACGAGGCGACTGCAAAGACGACGAACGTGAAGAAGCCGACCATCGTTGCCATGTCGGCATTACCCGAAAGACCCAGGGATCGCAGGGTGGCGAGCAGTGAATGCGCGATGCCGGGCAGTCGCTCGTCGAACAATTTCGGCAGCGAGAAAGCCGTCGACTGGAAGATCAAGCTCGAAAAGGCCGTCGAAAAGAAAACGATCAGCGAGATTCGTTTGATCATGCGGGCCGCTTCGGGCGGAAGTTTCGCGCCTGTATTCGTCTGTGCGCGGGTGCGCTCCACGCGAGGTGCCGAGACTTCGGCCCAACGCAGATACGCATATGCCGTTCCGACGGCGATCGAGAACAGTCCCGGTGCGATGAAAGCTGCGCGCCATCCCGCCAGATCGATCAGGTAACCGGTGAGGAGTGCTGCCCCCGCGACACCAAAGTTGCCCCAAACTCCGTTTATGGCCAGTCGCATGCCCGTGTTCTTCCACTTCTCCGTCACGATGGCGAGGCCTACGGGATGGTAGATCGCCGCAAACATACCGATGACGAATAGCCCAATCGCTATCTGGAGCGGTGAGCGCGCCATTCCCGTGAGGATCGAAACGATACCGACGCCGATGAAGAAAACGGTCATCATGCCGTCGCGGTTCCACTTGTCCGCGAGCCAGCCGGCGGGCAGCGAGAACAGGCCGAAGGCGAGGAAGCCGGGCGTCGCAAACTTCAGCAGGTCGGCATACGTGAGCCCCCACTCGCGGGAGAGCGTAAGAGCCGCAACCGTGGCGAAGATCAGAGTGAACAGATGATCCAGGAGGTGGCCGATGTTGAGGAGAAGGAAGTGGACCTTGTCCCGGTTCGTTTCGCTCTCCATGGATCCTCGCAATATGAGCCTTTGTCGGTAGACGCTCCAGGGGAGCTTAGCCATGGGAGCTTTGGATTGTCACCTTTGCTTCACCGATAGGCTAGTCGTGCGTGGCTAGTACCCGCGATCAGAAATAACTGGCACGTATGACGATCGAGGATGCTCGCCGGGCAGGAGCGACGCGATGAGCGATGCTTACGTATCGGTCGAGCGGCGCGACGCCCCCGGCGACCATCCCCGATCGCCCGAAGGGTCGCAACTCCCTACTTGCACAAGAGGGGCGCCCGGTTCGTCGAACGCCGCGACCGTAGCTAAGTCTACGCTCTTCGGCCTTCTCCTGCCGGATCGCCTCGGGACTATGCGATCAGACGTACCAGCTATTTCTGATCGCGGGTACTAGGCCGGGCATTTGGACGAATCATACGGTAGACTTGGAATTGTGCATTTGGTCCGCCGATTGCCCAGCGAGGAGTGAAACGCATGGATTTTCTTCAAGGCGTGCTCGAGACGCTGCTGGGCTTCGCGCGGGGGATCTGGCCGGGCGTTCTGGGGGCAGCGGCGGGCGGTTACATCGGGTGGTCCATGATGGGATTCCCGGGTTTCCTGATCGGGACCGCGATCGGCGCGCTGGGCGGTACATGGGCCGGCAACCGCCTTGGGTTCGTTCCCATCCGGAAGATGACGGGGTCGGCTACCAACGACCAACTGCTCTATGCGGTGGGCGCGTTCGCGCTGGTCGCCGTAGGGTATTTTCTGGTCCAGTTCATAATGGTACTCGGGGCGATTGTTGCAGTTGCGGCGCTCGCCTTGTTCTGGATGCAGGGTTAATGACCTGCACGACCGCATTTCCTTTGCAGAATTCCTCTTTGGTCGTCGTTTTTTACCGCGAATAGGAGATTGCGTTGCCAGAGATCGGGTGGTGCGGTTAGCCGACGTGTCGCTTGTGCCGGTAATGGAGTTCGGGCATGCCCTGCGTTTCAGCACGGCGATCGCTGTGTCCTCGATGGGGCAGTGACGGGATACAAAGATCGAGCCGACCATGACCAATTTGACACCCAGTCTTCTCACCATTGTTCTGGCGGCCGGCAAAGGCACTCGGATGAAGTCCGTGGTGCCGAAGGTGCTGCATCACGTGGCTGGGTTGTCGCTCTTGGGACACGTTCTCAAGCTGACCGATGCCCTTGGAGCGGGACAACGCGCTGTTGTCGTTGGTCCCGGCATGGACGACGTGCGCGCCGAGGCCACCAAGCGTGCGCCGGGTTCCCAAGTGTTTGTGCAACATGATCAACTTGGTACGGCCGATGCCCTACTCGCCGCCCGGGCGGCGATCGCCGCACACCAGGGCGATGTCATCGTGCTGTACGGCGATACGCCGCTGATCACCGCGCCGACGCTGGCCTCGATGCGCGGAGCGCTCGATGACGGTTCGAGTGTCGTGGTGCTCGGCTTCAAGGCTGCGGACCCAACGGGTTA
>CANJPN010000020.1 GCA_947475855.1 Bradyrhizobiaceae bacterium | reverse complement strand
GGATCGAAGTTCAAGGTGATCTACGGCTACAAGGGCTCGAACGACGTGCTGCTCGCGGCCGAGCGCAAAGAGGTGGATCTGATCGGCTCGATCGGCATCGCGACGTTGCTGGTGCGCAATCCCGATTGGATCCTCGAGAAGAAAGCGCCGGTCGTCTATCAGGCGGCCCTGAACCGGCATCCGCTGCTGCCGCACGTTCCAGCACTCCCCGAGCTCGGGCATTCTGCTGAAGGCAAGGCCGTGCTGACCGCGATTGCCGCCTCGGCCGAGATCGGCCGGTCGATCATCACCTCGCCGAACGTACCAACGACGCGGCTTGCAGCACTACGCAAAGCTTTCAATACGATGATGGCCGATGCCGCGTTCCTCGACGCGATGAAAAAGCGCAACGTCATGCTGGAGCCGCTCACCGGCGAGCAAGTCGACAAAATCTCGAACGATACGCTGGAGACGCCGAAGGACGTGCTGGCGCTGGTGCAAAAGCTGGTCAACGTGAAATGAAGGACGGGGTATAATCGGGTGCAAGGCCCCCCCCTCCGGCGCTACGCGCCACCTCCCCCACAAGGGGGAGGAAAACTTTACTGCGCAGCTTCCTCCGGCGGCTTCACATGGCGGAACATCCAGAGCAGCAGGAGGTCGTAGACGATCTTCAGCGAACCGCCGAGGATCAGAGGCCACGCGTTGAGACCGGCAGCAAGGAGCATACCTGACAAGGCCGGAGCTGCCGCAGTTGCGAGACTGCGCGGGAGTGCCGTCAAGCTCGCCGCTGCGGTTCGCTCGGGCGGGGTAACGACCGCCATCACATAAGAAGAGCGCGCGGGTACGTCCATCTGCGACAGGAACGAGCGCACCAGCAGCAGGCCCAGCGCCACGTCGAGGCGGGGCGACAACGCGCCAAGGATCAGGAAAATGTTGGCAGGTATGTGCGTGAACACCATTGTGTTCACGAGTCCGATCCGCTTCGCCATCCAGGCCGCCATCGGCTGGGAGAACGCCGACAGCACCCCCGACCAGAAGAAGAACATGCCGGCGGCCGCCAGCGACATGCCGAAATGCTGGAACAGGTAGAGCGCCAGCAGCGACTGCACGATGAAGCCGCCCGCGAAACTGTCGATGCTGAACAGCGCCATGAGCTTGAAAACGATCATTTTCGACGGCCCCAGCATGCTCCGCGGCTCGCCGCCTGGATTAGACGCGGTCAGCGGCTGGGCTGTGCGCGCATAGACGAGGCCGATGAGAACGCCGATCACGGCGTACAGCAGGAACATCGCGCGCAATGCGGCAAGCCGGTCCATGCCGGCGGCGGTGAGGTAGTCAGGCGCGGCAGTCAGCAACGCTCCGAAAGCGGCTGCCATCGCGCCGATCAACCCGTATCGGGCGAAAATGCGCGTTCGATCCTCGGCCTTCGCTCCGTTCGCCATCAAACTATGCTCAGGTGGAACGAACACACTAGCATTGCCCGAAGACGGATTGAGGGTGCCGAACAGAGAGACGGCCAAAATCGCAGCGTAATGACTCGATGCTGCCAAGGCGATTCCAGTGGCCACCATCAGTCCCGATGCGACCAACAGGGTTGTGCGATCTCCTATTCGCGAGCCGAGCCAACCCACGCCAAACGTGAACATTGCAGAACCAAGCAGCGCCAGGGTCGCGGATACTCCGATCTGTGCGGCATCGAAACCAAGCGCGGTGAGGTAGACCGGCAACAGAACCGCGCCAAATCCATCGGCGAAGTCGCGTAGACCACGGGCGACCGAAACGGCAACAGACGTAGGCAAGCCACCATTTTCCGACTTCGTCACGTTCATTGCCCCGCAGCGTCCCGTGTTTTCGCCGGGATCATCGCATAGCTACCTAGCTGCGAGCGAGAGTTCCCAATTGGGGCATCCACCACACCGGAATCGCGCGGCGGTTATGCCCACCGGTGACTTTAGGCCACCTCGCGAACATGTGGCTTGACTGAGCCGGTGAATGGTCCGATTGCTGCCATAAATACATAACGAAGTGCGACGGGCGGACGGCGCTGCGAGGTACAACTCACAGCAACCGTTGCGATGTGATTCGACTATGCCGGATTTTGAAGTCGCGCGCCTTACGAGAAGCCGAAGAGCAGGTCTCACATGAGCATGATAAACAACGGTTTTCGAGCAATTTCGGCGAGCACGATCGTGCTGGCGTCAGTGTTCACGATGCCCGGCGTCGCCCATGCGCAGTTGTTCTTCGACTGGGGCGGCGGCTCCGAGAAAGTGAACGATACCGGCCGGCAGCCCGTGCGAATCAATTCCGACGCCAAGCCCGGCGAGATCATTGTCAGCTTCACGGATCGCAAGCTGTACCTTTTTACAGGTCCAGGCCAGGCGATAAGCTACCCCGTCGCTATTCCGCGCGAGCAGGACCGCTGGGAAGGCAAGACCACGGTGACGCAGAAGCGGGAGAACCCTTCGTGGACACCGACGCCGACTATGATCAAAGAGAACCCTAGGCTTCCGCGCTGGGTTCCCGGCGGCCATCCGATGAACCCGCTCGGCAATCGCGCGCTCTATCTCGGCTCCAGCTTCTACCGCATCCACGGCACGGACGCCCCCTGGACAATCGGCACGGCCGTGTCGAAGGGCTGCATCCGTATGTATAATAAAGACGCTCTCGACGTTTACGAGCGCTCCAAGGTCGGCGCCAAGGTGCTGGTGACTTGGAATGCCTATCAGGCGACCCCTGATGGCGAGCAGGCACAAGCGGCTGCGGCGCAAGACGATGCGCAGCGCTCCAGTGGAACTTCGCGACGCAACGCCGAGCGCGAGGCTGCCGCACCTGCTGGCCAAGCACCAACCGCCGCTGCCGCGCCGCCGGCGGCACCTGCTAGTCAGCCGCAGAAGCGCGCGGAATCTCGTTACAGCGACATCTTTGGGACGCCCGAGCCAACGGCTCCTGTGGCGGCGCCTCGACCGGCCGGCGGAAGCGATCCTGCTGGGGCTGCTCGTTCGGCGCGCGAGCGCGAGAATCAGGCTCAACGGGAGCCACGGAAATCGCGCGATGCTACGGTAGAGCGTGTGCGAGCCGAGCCGACCGCGACAACTCCGACTGCGACGCCCGAAGCCGCTGGGGCCAATGACACCGCACCGGTTAGGCCAAAGGCCGCTGAGCAGCGTCCGCGGCCGACGCCAGTCGAAACCGGATCATTGCCGGAACGCCGCGCCAAGCCAAAAGCGACGCCTCCGGAGCAAGCCGCGGTTCCTGCCCAGACGCAGGTTCAAGTTGCTCCAGCAGCCCAAACTGACGCTGCGACGCGGGCGCTGGAGGCAGCTGAACGCGCTGCGGCAGCGGCTGAACGGGCGGCTGCAGCGGCCGAGCGCGCCGAACGAGCAATGGCTGCACGTGCCGCTGCTCCTGCCTCAGCCGCTCCAGAGCCGGTTTCGCCGGTTTCCGGCGGCAGCGACTGAACGCCAAACTTCGGCGATCACGCAGACTTTCAGAATGGCGGCATGCCCACCGGGACGCGGAAACGCGTCCCGGATTTTTATTGTGAGTTCCGGCACGGCCAGGCTGCCGTCACAGGCCCTTGTGCGGCGGGGCCGCGAAACCAAGGGCCGTCGAACTGGACGCCGCCCTTGGTTATGGCGGTTGACGAATATGGGCGGCACGCGCAACAAGTCTTGCGATCGTTCGATCTCAATTCTCAGCCGTTCCGGGAGCCGCCCCTCATGATCATCGACTGTCACGGCCATTACACGACGGAGCCTGCACAGCTCGGCCTGTTCCGCAACCAGCAGCTTGCCGCCCTCGCCGACGGCAATCGCAAGCCCGCGACCACCGATCTGGGCATCACCGACGACCAGATCCGCGTCACCATCGAAGGCGCGCAGAAGAAGCAACAGACCGAGCGCGGGACTGATCTCACGATCTTCTCGCCGCGCGCCGCTGGCATGGCTCATCACGTCGGCCCGGAGTGGGTGAGCCAGGAATGGACGAGGATGTGCAACGACCTCATCTACCGCGTGACCGAGCTGTTCCCGAAGAACTTCATCGGCGTATGCCAGCTTCCCCAGTCGCCCGGCGTTTCGCCGGCGAACTCGGTCAAGGAGCTGGAGCGCTGCGTAACGGAGCTGGGCTTCGTCGGCTGCAATCTCAGTCCCGATCCCTCCGGCGGCTACTGGAAGGATCCGCCGATGACCGATCGCTACTGGTATCCCATCTACGAGAAGATGTGCGAGCTCGACGTGCCTGCGATGATCCACGTCTCCTCGTCCTGCAACCCGGCCGCCCACGCGACAGGCGCTCACTACATCAACGGTGACACGACCGCTTTCATGCAGTTCATCCAGAACGGCGAGAAGGTGTTCAAGGACTTCCCCAACCTGCGCTTGATCATTCCGCATGGCGGAGGTGCGGTGCCTTATCACTGGGGCCGCTATCGCGGCCTCGCGCAGGACATGAAGAAGCCGCCGATCGAGGAGTGGCTGCTGCCGCACGTGTACTTCGACACCTGCGTCTATCATCAACCCGGCATCAATCTGCTGGCCGAGGTGATCCCGGCGGACAACATCATGTTCGCGTCCGAGATGGTGGGCGCGGTGCGCGGCATCGATCCGAAGACCGGGCACAACTACGACGACACGAAGAAGTACGTCGACAAGCTGAAGGTTTCCGACGCCGACAAGAAGAAGATCTTCGAGACCAACGTCTACAAGGTCTATCCGCGCATCATGGCGCGCATGAAGAAGGTCGGGCTGGCGTAGAGCAGATGCTTTTTTCTGGAGAGGGTTACACAGCGATGTGTAACCCTTTTCTATTTGTCCCGGCCGTCAGGCCGCATCGTCGACGTGTATCGTCGGTTGGGAAATCTGCGCGTTTGCGGCCACGGAAATGCGCGATTGAAGGCGAGCCTCGGAAATTCTTCCTCCGGGATCTTCCACGTCGGCAGCTTCGATCTGCCGGGTGAGATCTCCGATCAGGAACTTAGAGAACGTGCCCATGTGAAGATAGAACGTGATCAGGATGATGGCGTATTCAAGCGCCGCAGGATTGTGCCAGGCGACGCTCGTCACCGTCTTCCAGAAGTGCGGACGCAGCTCGGGCTGAGTTATCGTCATCCGCCAAACCAAGCGCCACAAGAAACCAGCGTCGTACGCGGCGGTCTTGAAACTGAACTCGCTCGGATGGTCCGGCCGCTTCAGGGCTAAACCAACACGGCGAATGCGCTCGAAATAGTCGGCTGGGCGATAGATCGCTTCCAGCACGGACTTGTAGTCTTGCAGGATCTCCTTGCGGGGGCGGAGGGTTCTGAAATTGAGGCCAGCGGTGCATTGGTCGCCGACGCCTGAGGCAAACGGGATCAGCCGTTGCTCGACTTCGAGCCGGCGGGTGAGCTGGGTGTTGGGCAAAGCCGTAAGCAGGCCGACCATGCTGACGGGAATCCCCGTGGCCTCGATGCAATCGATCATTCCGTCCGCAACGCTGCCCTTCTCCGTGTCGAAGCCGACGATGAAACCGGCGATCACGAACATGCCCGCGGCATAGATCCGGTGCACGCTGTCGGCAAGGCTACGACGGGTGTTCTGCTTCTTCTGAGTTGCTACCAGCGTATCGGTATCCGGGCTTTCGATGCCGACAAAGATCGCGAAGAAATTCGCCTCTTTCAATAGGTCCAACAGTTGGGAATCGTCCGCGAGGTTCATCGACGCCTCGGTCGAGAACTCGAACGGATACTTGCGTTCCTTCTGCCAGGCGATCAGGGCCGGCAGCAACCGCTTCAATGCCTTTTTATTGCCGATCAGGTTGTCGTCGACGAAATCGACATGGCCGCGATATCCAGCGTCGTAAAGAGACTGCAATTCCGCGAGCATCTGCTCATTGGTTTTCGATCTGGGAACCCTGCCGTACAGCTCAATGATATCGCAGAACTCGCAGTTGAACGGGCAGCCCCTGCTGAACTGGACGCCGACATAGAGGTAATTCTTGAAATCGATCAGCTCGTAACGGGGGATCGGGGTCTGTGTAACGTCGACCTGGAAGCGCTTGCCCTCGAATGTGCCGGTTCTCACGCCTGCTTCCCATGCCTCCACGAACTCATGGATGATGCCTTCTGCCTCACCGAGAACGCGGAAGTCTGCACGTGCGTATGATTCAGGGCTCGACATCGGATCGGGGCCACCAACGACCACCGGCTTGCCCAGGGATTTGCATAGATCGATGACAATCAGCGTGTCCTCACGCTGCGGCAGCATTCCGCCGGTCATCACCATGTCGGCCCAAGCGATATCGCGGTTTTCGAGCTTCTGGGCGTTGCGGTCGACGAGCTTGATGTTCCAGTCGCGCGGCAACATGGCCGCGAGCGTCATGAGACCGAGCGGCGGTGCCGGACAACGTACACCATAGATGTCGCAGACGGCCTTCAGGCTCCAGAACGAGTTGTGCTTGAACTCGGGGAATACCATCAGCACATTGAACGACGTCATTGTGCGCCAGGCTTTCTCAGCGCTACCCGCGCTGCCTATTGGTTTCGAGCGAACTAGCAACGATCCTAGCCGCGCCGTCGTGCTCCAAATCCAGTTTCCAGCGATCCCACAAGCACGACCGGCACGAAGCGGCTTCGCATCACGCCCGCCCCCGCTGGAGTTGAGGTGACGTCAGGATTGCCGCGAATTTGTGTCGATGCAGACGTTGCTCTGCCTCGGCATTTCAACGACCGGTCCAAAAGTCGAGGATCTTTCCGGTCGATCAGGCATGCGCCATTGTCTTGCTTCTGACTTTTGATCCGAGCAAGCACTCGAAACTTTCGAGCAGGCGCGCGTTTCCGCGCGCGTTCAGTGCCAATTCGTCGTTGCCGGGAGGTTTGCGTGGCGGGTTGTCGAAGTTCGCGAGGGCGGCGCGGATGCGATGCTGGTACTTCGGCTCGGAATACTCTCCGCACACGTCGATACCGGCAATGCGCCGCGAGGCGGCCAATCGTTCGAGGCCCCCCAGTATCTGGTCGAGGCTCATTTGCCCCTGATCCCAATTCGTCGTTGCCTCGTCGCTAGAAAGTACATCCTTATCAATCGTGATCCATAGTGCTGTTTCGGGCAGCCGATCCGTCAACTCGTCGAGAAAGCCGTTCCAGCATTCATCCGCTAGATTGCGCCAGCGAATCTCACCGCTGACGTAGCGACCGCAAACCGTATCAGGATAACGGCGCCAGACCCGGGACGGTGCTGCTCGCCACGGAAACACCTCGAGCCGGCCGTTTGCGATCGCCGACAGGTTGGCAGTCTGCAATTCCGGACGGACGAGGTCGGCGCTGCATGGTCCAATCGTGATCACACGCTGGACGTTCGGGAGCGCAAGCGCGCGGTTGACCCAGCCGCCGCAATTCGAGAACGAGGGAAACGAGCACCAGTCGGGGTGATTGTCGAAGTGGATGACCGTGATCGGCTCTGACGTACGTGCGATCAGCGCTGCCGTCAGATGATGGTAATCGCCTGATCCGTAGAAGTAGACTTCCGTGTCGTTTTCCGACTTGCGAACCTTGCCGAAACTCACGTCGAGCCTATCGCAGAAGCGCGCCATCTCTTTGCGAGATGTCATGACGCGGAGTCCTGGCCCCAAGTCCCGCGCCTTCGCGATCTTGGCCCGTCCATTGGCGAGCCTGCTCGCAAAGCACTTCTGATCCGGCAAACTGCCGTCCAGATCGACGACACGCAACTTCAACGCCACGCACAATCCCCCAGGACAAGCACACTTCTATCGCCTTGCGTACGACACGCTCCCCTTGGCGACAAAGACAGGCAGACACTCAGAGCAATTCACGTGAGCGACATTAGGTGCTCCTTTGAGGCGGCGACATGTGTGCAGAACAATTAAACGGGCGAGGTGCAATTGGGACGCAGTTGTCCGCACGGCCGGTGAACGAATATGGTTCTATCGCATCTCTGCAAGCACACTCGCTACAGGAGCCACTAGGCTCGCCCAGTGGGAACACGTGCGCTGCATTGTTTGATCCGCTCAGGCGCGCTTGCGCGCTACGCTGGGGCCCTCGCGAGCGTGCGCTTGGCCAGCACCAGATGAGGACGGTCGAGCATCTGCCCCTGGAAACCGACGACTCCGGCGCCATTCGCCGCTTCGAATGCCGCTACGATCGCCCGGGCGCGTTCGACCTCGGCAGGTGGCGGCGTGAAGGCCTCATTGATTATCGGCACCTGATCTGGATGAATTGCCATCTTGCCTACGAACCCATCACGCGCAGCCATAGAGGCTTCGAGCGCGAGCCCTGTCTTGTTGCGGAAATCGATGTAGACCGTATCGATCGCAGGCACCTCGGCAGCCGTCGCGGTGAGCAGCATCATGTCGCGGACGAGCCGATAAGGCGAGGTGAAGCTGCCGTCCGGCTCGCGGTTGGCACTGGCGCCGATCTCGGCTGACAAGTCCTCCGCGCCCCACGTGAAGCCGACGAGGCGGCTGCTCGATCCGATGTAGCTCGGCAATTGCAGCAGCGAAATGGCAACCTCGGTGACAAGCGCCAGGATGCGGGTCGTGCCCTGTTTGGCCCCCGACTTTTCCTCCGCGTGGCCGAGGGCGACAGAGAGCTGATGCACATCTTCACCCGAGCGAGACTTCGGCAGCAGAATGCCATGCGGCAAGCCACCTTCAAGCATCGCGAGATCGTCCTGCCAGAACGGCGTCGCAAGATCGTTGATACGGACGTAAATACGAGGCTGTGCTGGCGTCCACGTGGCCATGGCGGACGTCAGAAATTCGCGTGCCACGCCGCGGGCACGTGCCTTGCCGTCGACCGAAATCGAGTCCTCGAGATCCAGGATCACAGCATCGGCCCCGGATGCCATGGCCTTGGCCATTTTGCGATCGCTGTCGGCAGGCACGAAAAGCATCGAGCGCATGAGGTCAGACCTTCGCAGGTTGCTGCTTCTTATAGATCATGGATTGGCGCAAGCATTCGGCGACGATTTTGCCGTCCTGCTTGAAAGCCTTGTGGCGGAACTCCACGACGCCGACATTGGGCCGCGACTTGCTCTCGCGCTTCGATACGATCTCGCTCGTGCAGTTGACCGTGTCGCCGTGGAACAGCGGATTGGGGAACTTCACGTCGGTCATCCCGAGATTGGCGAACAGAGTGCCGGCCGTCGTGTCTTCGACCGAAACGCCAATCAGCAGGCCCAGCGTGAACAGCGAATTGACCAACGGGCGGCCCCATTCACTCTTCGCAGCAAACTCGTGATCGATGTGCAGGGGTTGCGGGTTGTGCGTCAGGCAGGAGAACAGCGTGTTGTCCATCTCTGTGAGGGTACGGCGCAGCGAGTGTTGGAACACGTGACCGATCACGAGATCTTCGAAATGCTTGCCTGGCATGGCGATGCGCTCTTGTTGAGAGGAAACTCAGAGCGCGTAGAACGGCACCTCGCCTGCGTCAATGCGGGCGGCAATATCGAGGGGCGCGCGAGGACAACGCCGAAGGCTCCGGGGGCGCTTCTGCCACGGAGCCTTCGCGGGATCGAGTGTCATCGACGGCCTGCCTCGGTCCTTCCCTCCCCAACAAGCAGCCTCAGGCCGAGGCGCAAGGACAGTAAGCCACGCTTTTGCGGCCAGCCGTGGGACCGCGCCGCGGCCGATACATGACCAGACTTCAAATAATTTGCGCAGGACTTGCTCCAAATTGAAGACCAACTAGAGACCGGCCATTAATTTTACATTGCGAAATATAACTTCTCCATATCGAAAACTGTTGACACTCCATCTTAGGCTTTCTATTTTGCGAAATAAGTTTTCACCATGCTGCAGAATGGTCGACGCACGTGCCCGATTTCGTCGAAATTGCCGCCCCCGGCTCGGACGCCAGCGCCCACTCGCCTTCGGCGCCTGAGCAAAGAAAGCCACGTGCTGACGGTGGGGGAGTTCAATCCGTCGATCGCGCTCTGTCGCTTCTTGAACTGCTGGCACAATCGGGCGGCGGCACTTCTCTGACGGACCTCTCCGCACGCGCTGGCTTGAACATCTCAACCTGCCACCACCTGCTCGCCACGCTGCTGAAGGCCGGGTATGTGGCGCAGGTGCCGGGACGGCGGACATATGCACTCGGCGCGCGCGTCCTCCATCTGGGCCAGGCATTCATGCGGCAAGTCGACCTGCCGCGGCGCGCGCAGCCGGTTCTCGACCGGCTCAACGAGGCGACGGGCGAAGCGGTGCAACTCGCGGTCCTACAAGGCGATCAGGTTGTGACCGTCGCCAAGAGCGAGGCCCGTCAGGCAGTGCGCGTCGATGCCGGAGTGATTGGTACTGCAGAGCCACCGCATGCGACCGCGACCGGAAAGGCAATGCTGGCCTGGCTCCCCGACGACCAAGTGCGGCGCATCCTCGATGTCAACGGATTGAAGAGCTTCACCCCGAATACGATCACGGACCGCGCTGCCCTGATCGAAGATATGCGCCACGTGCGCCGCAATGGTTTTGCCATCGATCGCGAGGAATTCCAGCAGGGCGTCGTGTGCATCGGCGCTGCGGTGCGCGATCACAGCGGGGCCGTCATCGGATCGCTCAGCGTATCCGCCCCTGCATTCCGAGCCGGTGAAGAGCATCTGGCATTGATCCGGCATGCCGTTGGAGAAGCCGCGCGCGAGCTTTCCGCAGAGTTCGGCGCAACCGCCATGCCGGCAAACGAAAATCCTCGCGATCCCGCCGACAGCTAATTGCAGAATTCAAGCACAGAACAACTGGAGAAACGATCCGATGTACGCACCGCCAGGCGTGAAGATCTCGAAGAACTTTCCGATCCCCGACATGCAGAAGGCATGGGTTCTCGGCGATCCCGGCCAGCTTATCTACAAAGAGAAGGCGATCCCGGTGCCGGGCAAGGCCGAGGTCCTGGTTCGGATAGACGCGGTTGCGATCTGCGCAACGGATCTCGAAGTCATCTACCATGGTCCGCCGGCGCTGATCGAAGGTGGCCTGCCGTTCAACAAGAATTGGACGCCCGGCCATGAATACATGGGCACCGTCGCGGCCCTGGGACCGGGCGTCGACGAGTTCGCGATCGGCGACCGTGTCACCGTCGAGATCCACGCCGGCTGCGGCCAGTGCAAGCGTTGCCGCGAGGGCATGTACACGTCGTGCCACAACTACGGCATGAACTACGGCGACGTGAACAAGGGCCACCGCGCCAACGGCTTCACCACCGAGGGCGGCTTCTGCGAGTACGCGATCAACAACATCAATACGATGGTGAAGGTCGCCGACGACATGTCCGACGAGGAAGCGACGCTCGTCGTCACTGCCGGAACCGCCATGTACGGACTGACAGAGCTCGGCGGACTCCTCGCCGGCGAGAGCGTCGTCGTCACCGGGCCCGGCCCGATCGGTCTGCTCGGCGTCGGTGTTGCGAAGGCGCTCGGCGCAAACCCCGTGATCCTGACGGGAACGCGCGACAACCGACTCGAGATCGGGAAGAAGCTCGGTGCCGACCACGTCATCAACGTCCGTAACGAGGAAGCGGTCGCTGGTGTGAAGCGCATCCTGGGCGGCAAGGGCGCGGACTACGTGCTCGAGTGCTCGGCTGCAACGAACGCCCTCAACGAGGCCATGCTGATGGTCAACCGGGGCGGCAAGATCTGCCTCGCCGCGTTTCCCCACGAGAAGGTGCCGGTCGATGTCGCGAACATCGTGCGCAACAATATTTACGTCTACGGCATCCGCGGAGAAGGTAAGAGCGCGACCCACCGCGCGCAGGCCTTCATGGAGCAGAAGCGCTTCGACGCGAAGCTGATCCACACCCACACTTTCGAGCTGAAGGATCTCCCCGAGGCAATTCGCTACGCGAAGGATCGGATCGACGACGCGATCAAGGTGGTCGTGAAAATGCCGTCCGCCGTCGCTGCGAAGAAAATGGCGGCGGAGTGATCGCAGGTGCGTAGGGCGGATTAGCGCGCAAGCGCGTAATCCGCCATCCACGGCACTCGGTAGTCCGTAACGGCGGATTACGCTGCGCTAATCCGCCCTACGTCTGAACAAGCGACCCCGGGGTCTGCCCCCAACTGGTGCAAAATGCTCACGTGTGACGACTACCTCACCCCGGTAACGCTCGGCGAAGCATTCGACGCGATGGAGAACCATCGCGGCGTGTATCGTCTCGTTGCCGGGGCGACGGACATCCTGCCGTGGGCGCGTGAAGGCCGTGCGGGCGATGTGCACATTCCCGTACTGATCGACATCGCTGGGATACCGGAACTCAATGTCCGCGAAGTTGCAGGGGGCAATGTCCGGCTCGGCGCGGCAACGCGGTTCCAGCGTTTTCTAGACGACAAGACTCTCGCGGCGGCACTGCCGCTGATGCCTTTCTGCGCGGTGTGGTTCGCCGACGACCAGATCCGGGAATCGGCGACGATCGGCGGCAATCTCGTCAACGCATCGCCGGCAGCCGACGGGACACCGGCGCTGCTGGCGCACGACGCCCGCGTGGTTCTCTCTTCGCGCAAGGCCGGCAAGATCGTGCAGCGCACGATGCCGCTTTCCGAGTTCGCGACTGGACCTAGCAATACGATGCTCGCTGCGGACGAGATCCTCGTCGAGGTGCAATGCCCGGCGCTGCCGAAACACGGCGGCGCGTTCGAGAAAGTCGGACATCGCCGCTCGCTGGTGATCTCCACCGTCTGCGTCGCGGCACTCGTCGAGATCGACGCGACGGGCGAGCGGTTCGCGGACGTGAAGCTCGCGGTCGCGGGCATCGGACCGGTTCCGCGGCGCATGACTGCCATCGAGGAGGCTCTAAAAACAAAGGCGCTGTCTTCGGCGATTCTCGAGGATGCGGCAGACTCCGCTGGCGATCTCGTCGCATCGCGTACGAGGCAGGACTATCGACGTGAGGTCGTGCGCGGCTTCGTGCTGCGTGCGCTCATCAATGCCGCCCTGCGTGCGGGCGCATCCACAAAGCTGATCTCCCGCGAATTCGAGGCGAAGTATGCGTGATCCCGATCATACTTCTCCCTTGTAGCCCCACCCATCCGCCCCTTCGGGGCACCTCCCCCACGAGCGGGAGGAGAAAGTAGGCCATGCCTGATCTGAAGATCGAAGCGACCGTCAACGGCCGCAAGGTATCCAAGAACGTGGCGCCGTTCGCGCGGCTTCTGGATTTCGTGCGTGACGACCTCAACCTCACCGGCACGAAGGAAGGGTGCGGCGCGGGTGAGTGCGGCACCTGCTCTGTTTTCGTCGATGGCGTTCTGGTGAAGTCGTGTCTGGTGCCGGCCGCGAAGGCGAAGGGTGCCAAAATCGAAACGGTCGAGGGCCTGGCGCGCTCGGGCGAACTCAGCGTGCTGCAGAAGGCATTCCACAAGACGGGCGCAAGCCAGTGCGGCTATTGTATTCCCGGCATGGTGATGGCGGCGACCGCGGCGATCCGCAGCAATCCGCTGGTAAGCGATGACGAAATCAAAGAGCGGCTCGGCGGGAACATCTGCCGCTGCACGGGCTATTCGAAGATCTTCGAGGCGGTCGAGCTCGCTCGCGACGTGATGAACGGCGCGCGACCGGCGACCGCGCTTCAAGAAGAAGAGGTCGACGAGGGGCAGTTCATCGGCGCGAATGTTCGCCGCCTCGACGCACCGAGCAAGGTTTCCGGTGCGCTGCGCTATGCCGGCGACACCGTCATGCCAGGCATGCTGCACGTAGCCGTGTTGCGCTCTCCGCATCCGCACGCACGGATCGTCTCGATCGACACGAGCGCTGCTGAAGCCCTGCCGGGCGTCGAAGCAGTCGTTACCAGCGCGGATGTTCCGGGCGTCGACGGCTTCGGCGTATTCGTGCACGACCAGCCCGTCATGGCGAAGGGCAAGGTGCGCTATGTAGGCGAGGCCGTTGCTGCCGTCGCTGCTGAAGACGAGTTGACGGCGAAGCGCGCTGCAGCGCTGATCAAGGTCGTCTTCGAGGCATTGCCCGCGATCTTCGACCCGGACGAAGCCATGAAGGCCGGTGCTCCGATCGTGCACGACTACGCGCCCGACAACGTCACGAAGCATATTCCGATCCGTAAGGGCGACGTCGAGAAAGCGTTAGCCGAATGCGATCTGGTGATCGAGAACACCTACGAGACGCAACAGGTCGAGCACGCATATCTGGAACCTGAAGCTGGTCTTGCATGGGTCGATCATGACGGCGTCGTCACGGTGCTATCGCCCTCACAGAACATCACGAATCACCGGCACATGCTGTCGCGCATCATCGCCAAACCGATCAACAAGGTCCGGTTCATCATGAGCCCCGTCGGGGGCGGCTTCGGCGGCAAGGAAGACATGATCTACCAGGGCATGCTGGCGCTGCTCGCGATGAAGACGGGCAAGCCGGTGCGGCTCGTGTTCACACGTGAAGAATCGATTGCCACGACCGCGAAACGACATCCCGCGCGCATCCACTATCGCTCCGGCTTCATGCGCGACGGGCGCCTCAAGGCAATCGCGCTGCGCATGGTCAGCGACGGCGGCGCGTACGGGCTTTCAACCGAGGGTGTGATGCGAAAGGCGGCCATCCTCGGCGCAGGGCCATACGATATTCAGAATCTTCAGGTCGATACGATCGGCGTCTACACGAACAATACCCCATCAGGCGCCTTCCGCTCGTTCGGTGCACTGCAGACTCAGTTCGCGACCGAGACACAGATGGATATCGCAGCGGAGAAGCTCGGCCTCGATCCGTTCGAGATCCGGCGCATCAACATGATGCGCAATGGCGCAATCACCCACACGAAGCAGAAGCTCGGCTCGGTCAGCATCGGTCGCGTGCTCGACCAACTCGAAAAGGCCGCCCAGTGGGAGAAGGGTGCACCTGCGCAGCGGGGCGACTCCCGCGGCGATCTGGGCACAGACGGCGCGCGGCGCGCTTGTGCTCTCGATGCACGTTTCGTCGAGGCGCCCACGAAAACGATGAAGAGCGAGGTTGCATAGCATGGCCCGCAAACGTGGACGCGGCATGGCCGCATCTTGGTACGGAATTGCGCGGACGGCGACGGTCGATCGTGCCGGTGCGTGGGTGGAGATCGACGACGGTGGCACTGCGAAAGTCATCACCGGCGTCACCGAAATCGGCGAGGGCATCCTCACGGTGCTCGCGCAAATCGCGGCGCAGGAGGTCGGCATACGTCCCGAAGACGTCACCATCGGCGACAACGATACCGCGCGCTCACCAGAAGCGGCGCACGCAGGCGCGACGCGACAGACCTACATGATCGGCAATGTGGTGGCGCTTGCCGCACGGGATGCTCGCGCGAAGCTCGACGCGGTTCTGGCCAAGGAATGGAACGTCGACGTCGGCACGATCAAGGCGGCGGGCGGTGAGATCTGGGCTGAAGGCACCAATCATCGCATCGAGATGTCGGAAGCAGTTCACCTGTCGAAATCTCGCGGCGTGGTGCCACTCGGCTCCGGCTCGTTCGGCACGGATACGACCGGCCTTGCGGCCGACGACGGTGCTGGCCGGCCGTGGCAAGCCTACGTGTTCGGTGGTCAGGTCGCCGAAGTCGAAGTCGATACGGTTACCGGAGAGGTTCAAGTTCTCGGCATCTGGGCTGCGCACGATGTCGGCCGGGCCGTGAACCCGCGCGGGGTGGAAGGGCAGATTGAAGGCGGTATCGTGCAGGCAGTCGGTCAGGCCCTGATGGAAGACTACAAGACCGAAAAGGGGCAGACGACGACGCCCGGTTTCGCAAAGTACATCCTGCCCACGTCGCTGGACGTGCCGAAGATCACCTCCGTCATCGTGGAGGATCCGGACCCGATCGGTCCGCTCGGCGTCAAAGGAATCGGCGAGCCTGCCATGGTTCCGACAATTCCTGCGATCATGAACGCAATCTATGATGCGATCGGGGTTCGCATCATGTCTCTACCAGCTACTCCAGAGAAGGTCCTGAGTGCGCTTCGGGAAAAGCGAAATCGGGACGAGGAGCGGGCTAGAATCGTTGCGGAATAGAAACCTTTTCGCCGTAGTGGTGTCGTGTTCGTCGTTGGCGCTTCACGGCAAGGGGGCGGAGCCGAATTGAGCGCTGCGGGTGCAGGGTTCGCTGGTTCAAAAATGTGCACGAGGATTGCAACTTTGCTGCCTCGCGACACGCTCGAGGGAGTACCGAATAATGGTTAATCTTAGGACTTTGGCTTCTGTACTGATCGGTCTGGGATCCAGCCTTGCAATCACTGCCAGAGCTGATGCCGAAGGAGCTTATCCAGACCATCAGATAACGATGGTCGTACCGTTCGCGGCCGGCGGCCCCAGCGACGTGATCGCACGGATCGTCGGCGAAGGCATGTCCAAGGTGCTGAAGCAATCGATCATCATCGAGAACATCGGCGGCGCCGGTGGAACGACGGGTAGCGCACGCGTCGCCTCTGCTAAGCCCGACGGGTACACCCTGCTGTCGGGAAGCATGGGCAGCCACGTGGCGGCACCCGTGCTCTATTCGAACCTGAAATACGACTCGCGTACGGACTTTGTTCCGGTCTCACTGACAGTCGATGCGCCAGCCGTGATCGTCGCCCGAAAAACGATGCCCGCGGCCAACCTCAAGGAATTCATCGCCTACGTGAAGGCCAACGCCGGCAAGGTCAGTCAGGGGCACGGTGGCGTTGGTGCGTCGTCACATATGGCGTGCTTGCTGTTCAACGCGGAAGCCGGCGTAAAGGTCAACGTCGTATCCTATCGTGGCAGTGGCCCGGCGCTGAACGACGTCGTCGCCGGTCAGATCGACTACCTGTGCGAGCAGACGATGGGCCTCGCCGAGCAGGTCAAAGCGGGAACCGTCAAGGCCTACGCAATCGCCGCGCCGCAGCGCTCGCCTGTCCTGCCGAATGTGCCGACGGCGCAGGAAGCGGGTCTTGGCCGCTACAATCTCAGCATCTGGAGCGCGGTGTTTGCACCGAAGGGCACGCCGGCGCCGGTAATCGCGACACTGAACGCCGCGATCGAAAAGGCGCTGGATGACAAGTCGGTGGTGGAAAAGATCCAAGCGCTCGGCGGTACTGTTGCCGTCAAGAAGGATCGCAGCGCGAAGTTCCTGGGCGAACTCGTCGCCAAAGAGACTGTAAAGTGGGATCCGATCCTCAGGACGGCTGCAGCATCGGCCGGTGCCGACAAGCAGAAGTAAGGACCACACATCTCATAAATCTGGGCCTGGCTACACGAGCCAGGCCCTTTGCTTGAACATGGGGACGACAAATGGCAGCAAAGCCCGTACGTGCGGCAGTCGTAGGAATAGGTTGGTGGTCGGACGTGCTTGCCGACGCCGTCAAACGCGGAACGAGTGTCGAGATCGTCACCTGCTTCACGCGCTCTGAAGAAAAGCGCAAGGCGTTCGCCGCCAAGTACGGCTGCAATTCGTCAGCCAGCTATGAAGAGATCCTCAAGGATCCTTCGATCGAGGCGATCATCAACACGACGCCCAACAATGTGCATCTGGAAACGACCGCGCAAGCCGCCGCCGCCGGGAAGCACGTGTTCCTCGACAAGCCGATCGCGAACACCGTCGCGGAAGGCTTCGAAATCGCGAAGGTTTGCGAGAAGCACAATGTCGTCCTGTCGCTTGGATACCAGCGCCGTCGCGAGAGCCATTTTCGGTGGATCAAGAACGAGATCGACCAGGGCCGCTTTGGCAAGCTGGTCCAGGCAGAAGGCAATATCAGCCGTGATCGCCTGGGCAAGATCGATCTGTCGTCATGGCGCTATCAGTCCGAGGGGATGCCAGGCGGCGTCATGCTGCAGATCGGCATCCACTACGTCGACGTCCTTGAATTCCTGATGGGGCCGGTGCGGCGTGTAACCGGGCGCTCCGCACAGCTCGTTCTGCCGGGCGACAATCCCGACGTCGCCAACCTGATCCTCGAGCACGAGAACGGCGCGATCTCGAACCTGACGGCGTCGTACGCGTCGGCGTCCGAGTACTACATGATGAACATCTACGGCAAAACGGCGAGCGCGTACTACGACCTCTTCGGCGGCCTGCGCCATCTGAAGCAGGGCGATGCCAAGCCGACTGCGATCGCATGCGAGAACAACGATACGATCCGCGAGGAAGTGGACGAGTTCGCAGCGTGCGTGCGCAACAAGACGAAGCCCGAGACGGATGGCTATTGGGCCGCGCGCAATCTCGCCGTGATCAAGGCCGGCGTGCGCTCGGCGAAGGAAGGGCGCGGCATCGAGGTCGCGGAAATATTGAATAGCGGGGAGTGAGTTTCTCCCACTCCCCATCGCCTCCCGGCGATGGGGAGAGCGTCGGGGCGAGGGGCGGCCGCTTGCACCGATGATGTAAGTGTTGCCGCCCCTCAGCCTAGCCCTCTTCCCGTAAGGACGGGGAGAGGGAACAAGGAAATCCGCATGCCACGCATCGACATAGGCGAGATCACGCTCAACGTGGAGGAGCGCGGGGAAGGGCCGGCTTTCATCTTCATTCCGGGGCTTGTTGGCCTGCTGAATGCCTGGGAGTTCCAGGTCGCGCATTTCTCGCAGCGGTTCCGGTGCATCTCGTTCGATCACCGCGGCACGGGCGACAGCGATAAACCGAAAGACAGCTACTCGACGCAAGCGATCGCTCGTGACGTGATCGCACTGATGGACACACTTGGTATCGAGCGTGCGCACGTGGCGGGGACTTCGACCGGCGGCTGCGTGCTCCAGAACCTCGCGATCGACTACCCCAACCGGCTCGGCGTCTGCATATTCTCGAATACGTGGGTGAAAGCGGACGAATACATCAACCGCGTGCAGATGACGCGCAAGCGTATCGCGCTCGCCTATGGGCCGGAGGAGTATGTGAAGGTGTCGTCTCTGTTCACGAGTGGCGCGATGCAGTTCCGTTACGATCTCGACAAGGTGATGGAACTCTAGGCGCGCGCATTGAAGACCGTTGCTCCCGTTGACGTCCTCGCTGGCCGCCTCGACATGACCATGACGCACGACCGGACGGCCGAGCTGCATAGGATTTCGAACCCTTCGCTTATCGTTGGTACGCGCGATGATGCGACCGTACCGTTCTACCAAAGCGAAGATCTCCACCGCAGCATCGCGGGTTCGAAGCTGGTTATCGTCGAAGAAGGCGGTCACTATTCCTACCGGCGGCATGGCCGGGATTGGAACGCCATCGTCGATGGGTTCCTGGCAGAACATGCCCTAGGCAAAAACAACCCGATCTAAGGGGACGCGATGCTGCTAGCACCATTGGGATCGATCGACGTCGCGCTGCTCGTGCTGCGCGTCGGCTTCGGTTTGTGCGTGTTCGTGCACGGCTGGGGCAAGCTGTTCCACATCGAAGATCTCGAGAAATTCTGGAAGGTTCCAGTGCCACTTGCGTGGGTCGTCGCTGCGATCCAACTGCTCGGCGCCGTGTCGATGATCCTGGGCGCGTTCACCATTCCATTCGCGATTGCGCTGACTATCGTGCATGGGGTGGCGACCTATAAGCTCATCACGATGGCTAACGAGCCGTTCGTGGCGCCGTCGCGGCATAGCTGGTCGATCGGCTTTCTCTACACGCTCATACCGCTGGCAATCGCGATCGCGGGTCCCGGCATTCACTCGCTCGACGCACGTCTCTTCCCGAGGATGATCCTATGACGACCACGACGCCCGCCACACGGGATATTGCAACACGCGCGAGCGCGATTGCCAATGCTGGCGGTCTTGGAGCGGCGATCTCAAGCGGTGCGATCCCGAAAATCGTCGAAGTCTCTCTGTCGGAAGCGCTGGTGATCGGACTTCTCAAGCAGGGCGTTTCGAAATACTTCGCGATCTTCGGTCACGGCTCGACGGATCTGGGTGAGGTGTTGCGGATCTACGAAGAGGCCGGCGTCACACGCACCTTCAATTGCCGCAACGAGGTCGCGATGGCACACGCAGCGACCGCGCTGCGCTGGCAGTACGGCGAGATCCCCGCTGTCGTCACCTCGATCGGACCGGGCGCGATGCAAGCCTATGCCGGCGCGCTGGCCGCAGCCTCCAACGGTGTCGGCGTCTATCACATCTACGGCGACGAGACGACGTACGGCGAAGGCTACAACATGCAGCAGGTGCCGAAGGAGGAGCAGGGCCTGTTCGGCCAGATGACCGCGATCCTCGGGCGCTCCTACACGCTGCATACGCCCGAAGCGATCCGCGATGCGCTGCGGCGCGGCGCAATGCAGGTCAATCATCCCTATCGCGCGGGGCCTTTCTTCCTGCTGCTGCCGCTCAACACGCAGCCGCAGAAACTGCGACTAAACCTTGCCGCGTTGCCAGAGCGGCCTTCTCTGCCCGCGATGGCACCCGCCGATGACGACGATCTCGACGTTGCCGCGCAACAGATCGCGGAAGCTGGTTCAATCGTCATCAAGGCGGGTGGTGGCACACGCGGGCATGACGATGCCGTGCGGCGTCTCGCGCAGGCTGCCGGTGCCGCCGTCGCGCTGTCCCCCGGTTCGACCGGCGTGATGCCCGACGCGCATCCGCAGAACATGCACGTCGCCGGCTCCAAGGGCTCGATCAGCGGCAACTTCGCGACGGCGAATGCGGAACTTCTCGTCGTGATCGGATCGCGCGCGGTGTGCCAGGCGGACTGCTCCGGCATCGGCTACAAGAATGCCCGCCGCGTGATCAACATCAACGGCGATCTCAACGACGCGACGCACTACAATCACACGCTCGCGCTCACCGGGGATATCACGGCCGTTGCGGAAAGACTCGCGGCCAAACTCGAAGCGATGGGCGGCAAAGCGCGTTCGAACAAAGCAAAGTGGCTAGAAGCGTGCGCAGCCAAGAAGAAGGAATGGAGTGCGTTCAAGAAGGCGCGCTTCCAGGCAGCGCCATTCGCCGACGAGGTGTGGCAGCGGCCGTGTCTCGGTCAGCCCGCCGCGATCAAGGTGGTCGCGGACTTTGCCAAGAAGATCGGCGCCGCGAAGCTGTTCGACGCCGGCGATGTCCAGGCGAACGGCTTCCAGATCGTCGAGGATGACCGCACCGGCGACACGTTCACCGAGAGCGGCGCGTCCTACATGGGCTTTGCTGCAAGCGGGTTGTTGGCCACCGGCATCGCGGACAAGCCGCGCTACACCATCGCGTTTTGCGGCGACGGCAGCTTCATGATGAACCCGCAGATCCTGATCGACGGCGTGGAACACGGCGTGAAAGGCACGATCGTGATCTTCGACAACCGCCGCATGGCGGCGATCACCGGCTTGCAGATGGCTCAATACGGCGTGGGCTACAAGACCAACGACAGCGTCGCGGTCGACTACGTGCGGCTCGCGGGAGCTGTTTCCGGCGTCAACGCGGTGAGCGGCGGTTTCACGACAGAAAGCCTGAAGGAAGCGTTGGAGGCCGCGCACAAGCACGACGGGTTGTCGGTGATCCATGTGCCGGTATATGCCGGTGCGAACGAACTCGGCGGGCTCGGCGCCTGGGGCCAGTGGAATGTCGGCAACTGGTGTAGCGACGTCCAGCGCGAGTGGCTGGAACAGGAAATCTAGGTTATCCGGTCGGAGAAAAGCGCAAAGCTAATCGGGCGAGGGACGATGTTGTCGCGTGAACACTTCACCGATGCTAGTCTAGCCAATCGATGAAACAGGTGACCGTCATGGAAGATGTCACTGTCGCAGAAGCCAAAGAGAAGCTGGAAGACCTGATCTCGCGCGCGGCTCACGGCGAGGACGTGCGGATAACAGATTCCCGGTTCGGGACCGTACGGCTGCTTCCTGTTCCTGCGCACCCCGACCTGGAGCAACTGCCGGAACGCCGCCCTGGCCGGTGGAAGGGCCGCCTAACGGTTCCCGCGCGCTTATTCGAGCCGCTGACCGAGGCCGAGCTGAAGTGGCTTTCTGGCGAGGCGTCGACTTGAGCCTCATCCTCGACACCCATGTTTTCTTCTGGTGGATTACCGACGATCCACGATTGGAAGGCCGGCACAGGAGCGCCGTCGCCATGAACGGCGAGAGCGTTTTCGTCAGCGCCATTACCGCCTGGGAGATTGCAATAAAGGTGAAGCTCGGGAAGTGGCCGGAGGCGGCTCTGCTGCTGCCCGATCTTGCAGCAAAGGTGCGCGCCGAGGGCTTCCATCTGTTGGATTTGACGTTGCCGCAGGCGGAGCGCGCCGGTCAATTCGATCTTACCCACAGAGATCCATTCGATCGGATGATCGCCGCCCAGGCGCTCGATCTCGACTACGCTGTGGCGACTATCGACAAGGCGCTAAGCGGCCTGGGCTGCCGCATCATCTGACTACCGCATTGACCGCCGAGGAGAGCACTTTGACAACCAAGAAACCGACCGGCATCAGCCACGGTCTGACGAATTACGGCGACTTCGATTTCTCGATCTATCTGCGGCGGTCGTTCGCCAAGTCGATGGGGTACTCGAAGGAGGCGCTCGAAAAGCCTGTGATCGGCATCGCGTACACGCCGTCGGGCTTCAACAACTGCCATCGACATTTCCCGGAGCTGCT
>CANJPN010000019.1 GCA_947475855.1 Bradyrhizobiaceae bacterium | reverse complement strand
TCGCCCGTTCATGCCCCACCCCGCCTGCACCTGACGGGTGAAAGGTACTTGAATCGCGAAAAGCCCGGAAACAATCAGCAACAGCAGCTGATCGCCTTACCGCAATCCCGCTAGCCGGGGTTCAAGGGGCACCGAAGGCGCCCCCGATCCCGCCATCTCGGCACGATATCGCGCGAGGCGCATGCCAGCACCCCACGGGAAGTTGATCGGTCGTACCGAACCGCCCCCTTTCCCGGCGCACCCGAACCGGCATAGCGTCCAACCGCAAAAATCGCTCATGGGAGGTTTCGATGGCACTTGCTACAGGACGTGGCGGCTACGCCCGCGTGGTTTCCTCCTTCGCGTTGGCAGCCTCGCTGCTGGCTACCTTTTCCGCGGGGCTCCAGGCCCAAACCGCCCGGATCACCGCATACGAGGGCGCACGCTTGATCGACGGCAAAGGCGGCGCCCCCGTCGAAAATGCCGTGGTCGTGGTCGATGGTGCAAAGATCTTGGCGGCCGGTCCGTCGGCAAGTGTCGCAGTGCCGGCAGGTGCGGCCCGTGTGAACTTAGCCGGCAAAACCATGATGCCGATGATCATCGACGCCCATGTCCACCTCAGCCAGAGCCGGGATGGCATCGTCCGCGACCTGAAGCGCCGCGCCTGGTTCGGCGTCAGCGCAGTGATGAGCGCAGGGACGGACAAGTATGAAAACCTCGACCTGCGCGCCAAGGTCGAGCCGGGCTCAGCGACGTTCAAAAGCGCTGGGCGCGGCATCACCATGCCTGAGCCCGGCCGCATCACCGTACCCCACTGGATCAACAACGAGGCTGAAGGCCGCAAGGCCGTCGAGGATCTCGCGGCAAACAAAGTCGACATCGTCAAGGTCTGGGTCGACAACCGTGACGGACAGTTCAAAAAGGTCACGCCGGAGATCTACACGGCGATCATCGACGAGGCACACAAGCGCGGCTTGCGCGTCATGGCGCACATCTTCGACCAGGAGGATGGCAAGGGCCTGATCAAGGCCGGCGTCGACATTCTCGCGCACGGCATCCGCGATCGTGACATCGACGACGAGATGGTCGCTGTGTTCAAGTCACGGCCGAACGTCGTGCTGACGCCCAATCTGCCCGAACGCGGCGTCAAGGTCGATATGAGCTGGATGAAGGCGGGTCTGCCGGCCGACGAATTCGCCAAGCTCGAAGCGCAGAACGTGGACAGCCCCAAGCTCGCCGCCTTCCACGCCATCCAGGCGCGAAATCTGGCGAAGCTCAACGCGGCCGGTGTCAAGATCGCGCTGGCGACCGACGGCAATCGCCCCTGGGGACCGCATGACGAAATGGAGGACATGGTGCTGGCCGGCATGACGCCGATGCAGGTTCTTCTCGCCTCGACCCGCAATTCCGCCGCGGCCATGGACCTGAAGGACCAGGGCACGATCGAAGCCGGCAAGAGCGCCGATCTCCTTGTCCTCGACGGCAATCCGCTCGACGATATCAAGAACACCCGTCGCATTTCGGCGGTCGTCTTGCGCGGTGAAGCCGTGGACCGCACGAAGGCGCCTTAAGTCAAGCCGAAGCAAGCCGAAGAAAATATGGGTGGGGCCATCCCGCGTCCCATCCTCAGTGACCCTCGAAAGCCATCAAAGTATGGACTGCGATTCCCATATCCCGCAGTAACTTGGCGCCCCCGATCTCTGGCAGGTCGATGACGAATGCCGCTCCCAGTACTTCGCCGCGCGAGCGCCGGATGAGTTTGACGGCCGCTTCGGCAGTACCACCAGTCGCCACGAGGTCGTCGACGATGAGAATACGCTGCCCGGGCTTGATCGCGTCTTCGTGAATCTCGATGGTGTCTACGCCGTATTCGAGGGAGTATTCCTGCCCGATCGTCTTCCAGGGCAGCTTGCCTTTCTTGCGAATTGGCACGAAGCCACAGCCGAGGCGGTCGGCGACGGCGCCGCCGAGGATGAAGCCTCGCGCCTCGATACCGGCGACGGCATCTAGCGGTTCGGTGCGGTAGGGCTCGGTGAGCCGTGCGATTGCGGCCTTCAATCCTTGCGAATCACCTAGGAGTGTCGTGATGTCCCTGAACATGATTCCAGGCTTTGGATAATCGGGAATCGTGCGTATCAGTCGCTTCAAATTCTCCACACCGGCCTCCATCGCCGCCCCAATCGCGGCGTAAAATAGCAATAGTGAGGTTGGGTCGGAAGGACAACACGAACTCGGTGTCGGCCGCTTCCGGGCGTAACAGGTGAGGCCGAAACGGGGTTGGATCGGGAGCAATGGCGTCGCTATGGCCATGACGGACGACTTACCGCGCACGCTACGCAGAGAGCGCGAGGCCCGGGAGCGGGCCGGGCTGACAGGCAACGGTCATTCTGGTAGTCTGCCACCGCTCGGCAGTGGTGGTCATCAGCCCACCGCCTTTTCCTCGGAGCCATCTTTGGCCGATGGTTTCGTCGTGTCGGGTACGACCGTAACCGACGTGCGCATCCCGTTTATCCGGCTGATGCTGTTTTGCTTGAAGCTGGTGTTCGCGGCGATCCCGGCGCTGGTCCTGCTCGGCGTGATACTCTGGCTCGCGGGCCACGCCATGATGACCTGGTTCCCGTGGCTGGTGAAGCTGCAGATCCTGATCAGGGTTCCGTGACGCTGTAGGGCGGAATTGCGCAGCATATTCCGCCGAAAAGCTGCACACTTCGTCCTATGGCGGATTACGCTTCGTTAATCCGCCCTACGTCCACCTACGAACGTTCCAACCAGCCGTCGACGGCATTCCTCACGTTGAAGAACTGCCGGGGCTCGAAGCGGAACGACTTGTGCTGGAAGTCGCCATTCGGCAGCTGCGTATAGAGCGCTTCGTATCGCTCGCGGTTGCCGGCGATATCCCCGAGCGCTTTGGCCAGCATCTCGACATCGGCCTGGGTCGAATAGACGCCGAAGCTCGCTCGAACCATGCCGCGCTGCATCTCGGCCAGCGCTTCGAGTTCCGCCGCCGACAGTGCGTCATCCGCTTCAGCTAACGCCTCGCTCACCATCTCGCGCACGTAAGGGTGCGCGCAGAAGCACTGGTTCCGAACGGCAATGTTGTAATAGTCATTGAGGATCGCCGCGGTCAACGCGTGGTGCATGCCGCGCACGTTGAATGAAATCGCGCCGGCGCGGGGATAACGCTCCATGTCGCAATCGCCGTAGAGCGCGATGCCCGGAAGCGCGCACAGTCGCTGCAGCGCCAGCCGCATCAGTGCAGCTTCGTCCTCCTCCACCACATCCATGCCGATCTTGTGCAGCGCATAGAGGGCAGCGCCCAGCCCGATCGCGCCAGAAATGTTCGGCGTTCCCGCTTCCTCGCGGTCCGGCAGCGCCGCCGTCGGCGTGTAACGGTCGAGCCAGACGTCATCGACCATGCCGCCGCCGACTTCTATCGGCTCCAAGCCTTCGAACAACTCGCGTCGTGCCACGACGACGCCCGGCGAACCCGGCGCGTAGATCTTGTGGCCGGAGAAGACGACCACGTCGATGTCTTCCCCAGGATCTACGTTGCCGCTCATCCGGATCGGCACGTGTGCAATCATTTGAGCGGCATCGACCACCATCAGCGCACCATGCGCATGCGCCAGTGCCGCGATCTCGTGGATCGGATTGATGATGCCGGTCACGTTCGAAACGCCCGTGACGGAAACGTAGGCGACGCGGCCCTTGTGGGCTTCGAGCGCGCGCTCGATCGCCTTGACGTCGACGCAGCCCATCGAGGTCGAGCCGCTTTCCGGCGGCGCGTGGACCACGGTCTTGAAATGCTTGCGGTGGGGCAGGTCGTTGGAGTGGTGCTCCATGATCGAGGTGATCACGACGTCACGCCCGGGCAGCCGGCCGGCGAGCGTTGCGGCGACCCTGTTCATGCCGCCGGTCGCACCGCTGCCGACGAAGAACGCTGTGTAGCGGCTTTGGTCGGCGTTGACGAAATCGAGTACCATGTCGTGCGCCCAGCGGTATTCCTCGGTCGAGAGGCGCGCGCTGAAATGCACGGTGGAGTGCGTGTTCGCGTAGTAGGGCTGATATCTGTCGAGCACGTCCTGGACGACGCCAAGGCGCAGCGTGCTGGCGGTGCTGTCGAGGTAGATGCGGCGACGCTTCTCGCCAGTTGCGATCGGCATTTCCAAATCGAGGCCGATGGCGCTGCCGGCGACCTTTTGCAGCAGCGACCTCCCGGTGCTGTCGGTCACGTTTCGATGGGGCGCGGCACGCTGCTGCATGATGGCTCTCTCGAAGTCGGTCTGTGAAGGCGAACATGGCCGTCGTTTATTGGATTGCTGAAATGATAGTGCGCGAAACATCCCAAGTCGAGCAAAATAGTGTGCTTTATACGCAATATCTGCGAATTTCACCCTGGAATGACGAGCCGGCGCTGGGAAAGGGTCTCGCGCTCCCGTTGACCGCCGGCTCGCGCTGGGCGACTCTGCCCGCAACGATACGAACAATAGGGTGGAAATGATGCGGTGCGACGATCGCCTGCGCAGAGCTGGTTGCGCAAATCCCGCCCGCTGGCATGGAATGTTCGCGGTTGCCTGGCGCGCCACGATTTGGGCCGCCGCCGCAGGCTTGGCCGGTACTCCCGCCTTTGCCCAAGGCAGCGCCGTTGCGGACTTCTACCGGGGCAAGACCGTCAATTTGATCATCGGCACGGTGGTCGGGGGCGAATACGACCTGCACTCCCGGCTGATTGGTCGCTACATCGGCAGGCACATTCCAGGCAGCCCCACGATCGTGCCCCAGAACATGCTGGGCGGAGGCGGCATCGTGATGGCCAATTATTTCTATGCCGTTGCACCCAGGGACGGCACATCGCTAGGCGTGATCAACAACGGCTATCCCGGTGCGCAGGTGATGGGCGAGGCCGCGATCCACGTCGACAATTCCAAGCTGTTCTGGATCGGCGCGTTGTCGCCGACGTCCGAGACGGTCGCCGTGTGGCACACGACGGGCGTCAGGACGATCGAGGAGGCGATGAAGACCGAGGTCGTGATCGGCTCATCGGGCAAGGGCTCCATCACCTACACCTTCCCCAAGCTGCTCAACGAGCTGGTCGGCACCAAGTTCAAGCTCGTGACGGACTATCGCGGCGGCAACGACATCAACGTCGCGATGGAGCGCGGAGAGGTCGGCGGCCGGGAGAACACCTGGTCGAGCTGGAAGTCGACCAAGCGGCATTGGCTCGATAAGGGTGAAATTCGCATTCTCGTGCAGGGAGGCGAGACGGCCAAGGATCTGCCCGGCGTTCCCAACATCGAGGATCTCGCGAAGAACGATGAGGATCGCGCCGTGATGCGCCTGATCTTCGCGGGATCGCGACTTGGGCGGCCGGTGGTCACGACGCCAGGCGTACCGCCCGATCGCGTCAAGGCGCTGCGTGATGCATTCGACGCGACGATGAAGGACCCGGAGTTTCTGGCCGCCGCCGCCCAGGCCAAGGTCGAAGTCGATCCGGTGCCCGGCCTGACGCTGCAGAAATGGGTCGACGATATTCTGAAGTCGCCGCCAAAGATCGCGCAACGCGCCAAAGAGTTGCTGGAGTGACGATCCCTATGAAGCGCTGGATCGGGTTCTCGGCGCTCGTCGCGGCGACGGCGTTCTCTTCGGTCGCGGCGTGCGCGCAGGCGGATTTCTATCGCGGCAAAACCGTCTCGGTCGTCATTGGCTCGAAGAGCGGTACGCTGTCGATCGCCGCTCAGATCGTCGGACGCCATATCGGCCGTCACATTCCCGGCCAGCCCGCGAGTGTCGCGCAGCAGATGCCGGGCGGTGCCCATCTCGTGGCCACCAACTATGTCTACAACGTCGCCGCGGCCGATGGGCTGACGATCCTGGCGGTCAACCCTCAGGTCGCGATGGCGCAGCTTGCGAAGGTGCCGGCCGTTCGTTTCGATGTCGCGAAGTTCGAATGGCTGGGCTCGTCGGGCTCGGACGGCGTGCTGCTCGGCATACGTGCCGATCTGCCCCACAAGACCTTCGACGACATCCGCCGCTCGCCACTGCCGCTGATCGTGGGCTCTACCGGCCCGGGTTCGAACTCCTACGATTTCCCGCTGCTGCTGAAGGAATTCGCCGGCGCGAACTTCAAGCTGGTCACCGGCTACGCAGCGAACACGGACATTTACCTCGCCCTCCAGCGCAAGGAGGTCGACGCCTGGACCGCGCTCTCGACCACGGTGAAACTCGCCGCCGCACAGGGCATCGTGCGCCCGATGGTCCGCGCCCGGACGCCCGTGCCGGGGTTGGCGGACCTGCCCGTGGACGAGGCGCTGGCGACCGATCCGGTCGGCCGATCGTTGATGGCGGTGCGCGGAATCCCCTTGTCGATCGGCCGCGCGTTCGGCGTCCGCTCCGGCACGCCGCCCGAGCGCATCGCCGCCCTCCGCGAAGCACTCGCCGCGACCGTCGCAGATCCGAAGTTCCGCGCCGAAGCCCAGGCCGCCACCATCGAAACAGAGCACATCGGCGCAGAGCAAGTTACCCGCCTCTTCGCCGAGCTGCTGAACCAACCGCCCGCCGTGCTCGAGGTGATGGGGAAGTACATCAAGGCGGGGGAGTAGGGCGGCGTTATCATCCCGGCCAGGTCTGTAGGGCGCAATAGCGTCTTCGCGTATTGCGCCGTTTCGCCCAGCTCCGGCGCAATACGGCACGCGCCTATTGCACCCTGAGCCTGCCACGCTTCGCCCACCCTTAACCCTTCACGACCCCCGCCACCGCCTTCGCGAAGGCGTCGCACGCCATGCTGCCGCCGAGGTCGCGGGTGCGGGACTTCGGGTCCGCCAGCACGGTGTCGATCGCCTTCTCCATCGCGGTGGCCGCCTGGTTGAACTCCGGCCGCTTGTGCTTGGTGCCGAGCCAGTCGCACAGCATCGAGATCGACAGGATCATCGACGTTGGGTTGGCGACGTTCTTTCCCGCGATGTCGGGCGCCGAGCCGTGCTGGGCTTGCGCGCAGCAATAAAGATCGCTCTCGTTGGTGGAGCCGGCGAGGCCCAGGCTGCCCGACAGTTCGCTGGCGAGATCGGACAGGATGTCGGCGAACAGGTTGGTCGTGACGATCACGTCGTATTTCTCGGGCTGGCGCACGAGCAGCGCGGCCATCGCGTCGACGATCACCTCGTCGTAGGCGACATCGGGAAATTCCGCCGCGACCTTGCGCGCCTCCCGGAGGAACAGTCCGCACGACAGATGAAAGCAGTTCGCCTTGTGCGCGGCCGTGACTTTCTTGCGCCGCCGCGACGCGACTTCGAACGCGCGCCGCACGATGCGGTTGGATGCATGCGCCGTGATCTTGCGCACGGCCATCGCCATGTCGGGCGACGGCATGAACTCGCCGGTTCCCGCGTGCATGTTGCGGTCGGAATAGAACCCTTCCGTCGCCTCGCGCATGATCACGAGGTCCATGCCGGTAGCGCCTTTGCCGAGAAAGGCACGCGTGCGCGCCGGCCGCACGTTGGCGTAGAGATCGTAGCCGACGCGGTAGGCTGCCGAGATGTTGCGCCCGCCCTGCGCCGGCGGCGGATAGTCCATGTGCGACTGGGTGCCCAGGATCACGCCGTCGAGGCTGCGCGACTTCTGGAAGATCTCCTCGCGCATGGTCGTGCCGTACTTCCCAAGGCTCGACAATCCGACTTCGTCGTAGTCGTAGGAGAGGCCGAGTTTGAACCTGGCGTCGGCAACGTTGAGGACCGCAATCGCAGCCTCGGTGATCTCGGGGCCGATACCGTCGGCGGGCAGGACATGAAGGCGCATCGCGGGGCCTCGGCAGATGTGATGTGGAAAGTGCTGCAGCCATATAGAGTAGGCAGCAAGGGATCACCAAGCGCGCAAACGCGCGGCGGCGAGGCAGCTATGAACGCTACGAACATCACCGGCAGGCTGTCGACCGGCATCGGTCAGGGCAAGCACTTCACCAGCCTCGACTGGGCGCGCCGCCAGTTCATCGAGCGGCTGGGGATCGACCCCTTCCCCGGCACTGTGAATCTGACCCTGGAGGAGCCGGACGCGCTCGCCGCATGGGCTGCGCTCAAGGCCACACCGGGCGTGCGCATAGACAACCCGAACGACGGCCCATTCGATTGCGATGCCCGCTGCTACCCCGTGCTGATCTCGGGGTCCATCGAGGCGGCGATCGTGCTGCCGGAGGTCGACGGCTATTCCCCTGCTGCGATCGAGATGATCGCCGCGGTCGGCGTGCGCGATGCGTTGGGCATCTCGGACGGTGACACGGTAACCCTGGTAGTCCCGAACGTCGGCCCGCGGTAGGCATAACCACCTCGTTATGTTGACCCTCCCGAGCCCTCCCGATAGGCAATTTCCTCGTTGAATCGCCATTCGGAGAGTATCGCGTCATGCTTAAGCGCATGCAGCCTGATGGACAAACGCAGGCCGGTAACTGGCGGCTCGAGGGAACCATCCAAGAGGCTCGCCAAAAGCTGCATAACGAGCCTTTCCTGGTCTCGCACGACCTGGACAAATCCGATCTGTTCGACGTCCGCCGGCTGGTCGAGGTGGCCAAGTCTGCCGCCCATCGTCCCGGCGATGTTTATTATGACGCCGGGGACGTCGCGATCGGCGACAAGTGGGGGCAGATTCCCGTTCCCGACATGCCGGTCGATCAGGTGATCGAGCGCATCGAGCACAGCGGCGCCTGGGTGATCCTGAAGCAGGTGGAGAAAGACCCGGCCTACGCCGCAGTTCTCAACGAGTTTGCCGACTTCGTTCGCGCCGTTGCTGGACCGGAGTTGGCGCGTGACCTTCGCAAGCCAGAGTTTCTGGTCATCGTTTCCTCCCCCAACCGCATTACGCCGTTCCATTTCGACGCCGAGATCAACTTCCTGGTACAGGTCCGCGGTGAGAAAAAGGTTTGGATCTGCGATCCGCACGACCGCTCGATCATCACGCAAAGCGACATCGAAGCGTATTACTCCGGCGTCGGGACGGCCGGAAAATGGCGGCCGGAATTCGAGAGCAAGGCGCGCCACCTCGTCTTGAAGCCCGGTAGCGCCGTGCACATCCCCACACATGCCGCGCACTGGGTCCACAACGGCGCCGGGGTCTCCGTGTCCCTCAGCCTGAACTTCGAGTTTCCTGGCTGGCGCAACCGCGACGTGTACCTCGTCAACAATGTGCTGAAGAAGCTGGGGATGCGCCCGTCGCCTCCGGGCAAGGTGCACGCGATCGACGTTGCGAAGTCGGTGGCGTGGCAATCGGCCAAGCGCGTGGGCAAGGTCCTCGGTCAAACGCGTGGGTAAGCGGTAGGGGCGGGAACGGCCAGTTCCCGACCCGGCAGGCTCCAGCTATTTCAGCGCCATCCAGAGCGCCGTTCCCGCAATCACGACGGCAGCGGCACGGTTGACGATCCGGATCACGTCGCCCTGTTTGAACAACGCGCGCGCGCGATCCGCAGCGAAGATGTAGCCGCCGAACGTGATCGTCAGGCAGCCGAGCGTCGCCACGACGAGCTGCAGCCAGCCCATGACCGTGATCTTGGTGACGTCGAGCAGCGCCGGCACCATCGCCCAATAGAACGCCATGACCTTGGGATTGCCCAGGCACACCGCCAGCCCCGTGAAGAAAAGCGCCGCAGCGCTGTCCGTCCGCGTATCAGCCGTGACATCGCGGCTGGCGATCGGCGCGGTCCACATCCGCCATGCCAGGTAGATGAGATAGGCAATGCCGACGATCTTGACGGCGAAGAATATGCCGTCGAACGACTTTGCCAGCGCAGCAAGTCCCCACACACCCGCGCTGAGCCAGATCACGTCGCCGACGGCAAGCCCAAGCGCGATCGGCGCCGCGCCTGAGATGCCCGTGCCAAGCACACGCGCAACCAGTGTCGCGATACCCGGCCCCGGCGTGCCGGATGCCAGCAGCAGCGCGGACACGAACAAGGTCAGGCTCGCCCAATCCATTGTCGAGGGCTCTCCGCTCTGGGATGTTGTTGCTGATCGGCAGCACGGTTTGCCAGCAGTCGGAAGCCTACGCAAGGCCGAGCGCCGCCATGCTCTTGCGTTGGCCGCACCATGCCCTTTACAAATCGACCCTGAACCGCGCCGATCCGGCGGGGCCCGCCGGAGGTACCATGGCCAAGCTGAAGCTCAATCTCGCCTGTCTCGACTATGACCGCGTGCGCCCGCTGATGGACGGCCGCGTCCAAGCGCACGGTATCGACATCAACATTCTGCCGATGCGCCCGCGCGAAACGTTTCCGCGCATGCTCGAGCGCCAGGAGTTCGAGGCCTCCGAGCTGTCGCTTGCCTCCTACACGATCCTGAAAGGCAAGGACGACAAGCGCTTCGTCTCGATCCCGGTGGCCCTATCGAAGCTGTTTCGCCACTCCTGCATCTATGTGCGCGAAGGTTCTGGCATCAAATCGCCGGCCGATCTGAAGGGCAAGCGCGTCGGCACCACGCAGTATGGCTCGACTGCGGTCGTATTCATGAAGGGGCTGATGCAGGATGAGTACGGCGTAAGGCCCGAGGACATGCACTGGTTCATGGGCGGCCTGGAGGCGCCCGTTCAGAACCCGCTGCTGCCGTTGAAGCTGCCCGACAAGATCAAGCTCGAGTTCCTGAAGCCCGGCGTGACGCTGGAGGACATGATGGTGAAGGGCGAACTCGACGCGCTTTTCTCGATCTACCTGCCGCCGTCGTTCCTGCGCGGCGACAAACATATCAAGCGGCTGTTCCCCGAGTACAAGAAGGCCGAGCAGGCCTACTACAAGAAGACCAAGATCTTCCCGATCATGCATACGGTGGTGCTGCGCCGCGACATACACGAGGCGAACCCGTGGGCCGCCCGCAATCTGTTCGCCGCGTTCGAAGCCGCAAAAAACATCGCGATCGATGGTCTTTACGATACCGACGCACTGCATCTCACATTGCCTTTCCTGCTCGATCACATCGAGGAGAACTGGCGCACTTTCGGTGAGGACTTCTGGTCTTACGGCTACGACGCGAACAAGTCGACGCTGGAGGCCGTGGGACGCTGGGTGTTCGATCAGGGGCTATCCCCGCGCATCGTGAAGCCCGAGGAGATCTTCGACCCCTCGATGGACGGCTCCGGCGATCTCGAACCCGTTGTGCGGCGGAGTGCGATACCGAAAGTCTGATCATGCGGCCGCGTGCTGAGAAGGCCTATGTTTCCCAGACCGGCCCCTTAACTGCGGATCAACGGCGACAGGATAGGATGCCCTGAGGTCGGCGGCAAAGCCGACGGCGCGAACGCACGTCAAATGCAAGGAGTGGCAATTTATGAACGTCGTTGCCCTCCGTAGACCCGCCTCCGCGAGCACAGCCGAGTCCTCGGTCATTCTGCGCCGCCAAGTGCCGATCCGCTTCGAGGAGACCGCCCGCTCCTGGTTCGGCGGCTTGCCGCAGATGCCGCGCACCTGTGCATGGCCACGCGCGGCGACGAACGGCGCGGCGCTCAACTTCATCGCGCAGATCTATTGCGCCGATCTCCCCAAGCAGCTCTGGGGCGGGCGCGGGCCGCGCGAGGGCTGGCTGCTCCTGTTTGCCGACTACAAGCAACTGTACGACAGCGAAACCGACGATAGCCTCGTGCAGGTCCTGCACATCAACCGGCTCGGACCGGAGCGGCAGCCGCCCGGGCCGACGATCCTCCGGTCCATCCTGAACCGTCTGACGCCGTCCGACGACAACAACGGCGAGGAGCCGAAACAACCGCCAGCCGTTTTTCGGCGCTGGCCCATCGATATCGTCACTCAGGTGGCCCCGCCGCCTCCGCAACCACCTGAGAACGACTGGGACTGGGAATGGGCTCCCTTGCCAATCACGGCTGAAGAGCTCTACGGCGCCCCGGTCGACGAAGAGTCCATAGCGCAGATGTGCAAAGACGAGCTGAGACCTCGCACGTGGCGCGCGGCACTCCATATGGTCGATGAGTTGATCGCCAGTTTCAAGATGCACGAATTTCCACGCTACAAAGACAATGGCGATGGTTCCTGGACGAAGCTGGAGCCCGAGAGGATTTGCAACGCGTTGAACGATGCGCCCAAAGAGGTTCCGGCCGATTGGAAACCCGGTTGGCTGGAAGAGGCCAAAGCGCGCGCGGCGGCATCGCTGGCCGGAGAGGTCACCAGGTCCCAGGAGATCGAAGCCTGGCTCGACGAACATGCGTCCGAACGCGGAACGAAACTCTACGTGTCGCAGGCGGAACGCTTGATGAGCATGCGCCAATGGTTCCCGCACGGTGAACGGCAGATCGCGGGATTAGCGCCCTATTCAGGGGCGGACGGGGAAGCGGCGCTCGCCAAGGAAGTCGAACGCGATTTCAAGCGGCACGCGGAATGGGTCGAAAAGATGCGGGTCGTGCTCGCGGACATGAGCGCCCATATCCGAAAGCATCGGATCGACGCGGACATGCCCGAGGGAGAGTGGCAGACCCTGAAGGCCAAGATGACGTCGGAGAAGACCGAGTACTGGATAAGTTGGAATTCTATTTCCGTGATGTGGCGATGCGAGCGTTCGCTGTTCGACTACGGTCGGCAGTACCTCGACGATCAACCGCGCGACGGTCTGCTGGATACCTATGCGCGCAGTGCGGCGGCGCAGGAGACGATTGCGCCTGAGATACTCGCCGAACTCGAGCCGAAGTTGCGCCATATCGATCCCGCCCCCCATCGCATGGGCGGTCCCTGTGACCCCATTCAAGGCTACGCAACGCCGGAACAAGGTGACCTGCTGTTCCAGATCGCCTCGGACGAAGCCATGGGATGGATGTGGGCCGATTTGGGCGCTCTGTTTGTCTATATCGATCCGGCCGATCTCAAAGCGCGCCGGTTCGGACACTTGAATGCCGAGCTCCAGGGCGGTTGAACGGCGTGCGCTCCACTTGACCCGACCTATGATCCAATGCTCCAAAACGGGCGGGATTCCAAAGGGCGAGCCCTTTGGCGGGGTCGAGGGGCAGCGCCCCTCGTCTTCTTCACACAACGAGGAACCGCGAATGAGCGAGCAATGGGTGGTGGCGGCGAAGGTCGCCGATGTGGCCCCGGGTGGCATGAAGCACGCAGAGGTCGCCGATAAGAACCTCGCGATCTACAACCTCGGGGGCACGTTCTACGCCACCGACAACGAGTGCACGCACGCCTATGCGATGCTGACCGACGGCACGATCGACGGCGAGGTGATCGAGTGTCCGTTGCACGGCGGCGCGTTCGAGATCAAGACCGGCAAGGGCCTCGGCGCGCCGATCTTCTGCGACATCAAGAGCTATCCCACGCGCGTCACGGGCGACGCCGTCGAGGTGAACGTCGCGGACTGAGCGTACTCGACGTAGGTTGGGTCAAAGCCCGCCATTTCAGCGGGCCGCGGCCGAACAATTCGCGGCATCCTAGTAGGTGTTGGGCCGACCCAACCTACGCCGAACGCACCCTTCCGGCCGTCGAACAGTGGATCACGATCTTGACCGACGCCTCGTCGACGACATTCGACATCATCGTGATCGGCGCGGGCGCGGCGGGTTGCCCGCTTGCGGCTCGTTTGTCCGAACGCTCGTCGCTGCGCGTGCTGCTGATCGAGGCCGGCACCGATTATCCGCCCGGCACCGAGCCGTCCGAGATCCTCGACATCTTCGCGGCCACGGCCTACGCCGATCCGCGCTTCACCTGGCCAGGGCTAACAGCGAAGTTCGAGCCCCGTCCCGGCAATGCTCCCGACACCAGGCCGAAGCGACGCTACAACCAGGGCCGAGTGATCGGCGGGACGTCGTCGGTCAACGGCATGGCCGCCAATCGAGGTTTACCGTCCGATTATGCGTCGTGGGTCGATGCCGGTGCGCGCGGCTGGGGATGGGAGGACGTGCTCCCGTATTTCAAGAAGCTCGAGACCGACAGCGACTTCGACGGTCCCTTGCACGGCAAGGACGGCCCGATACGCCTCCAGCGCTATGCGAAGGATAAGTGGCCGGGCTTCACGCGCGGCGTGATGAAGGCGATCGAGGACGCGGGCTTTCGCGATATCGAGGATCAGAACGCACGTTTCGAGGATGGCTTCTTCCCCGTCGCCTACAGCCATACCGATACGATGCGCATGGGCCCTGCCTGGCGCTACCTGACCCGCGAAGTTCGTGCGCGGCGCAACCTGCAGATCATGGGCGACACCCAAGTCGAACGCCTGATCTTCGAGGGCAACCGCTGCAAGGGCGTTCGCATCATCAGAGGTGGCGTTCATCGTGAGATCAACGCGCGCGAAGTCATCGTCTCCGGCGGCGCGCTGCATTCTCCGTCGCTGCTTTTGCGCAGCGGCATCGGCCCGGCGAACGAACTCTCCGCGCTCGGCATCGAGGTCATCGCCGACCGTCGTGGCGTCGGCAAGAACCTGATGGAGCATCCCGGCGTCAACTTCGGCGCCTATATGAAGCGGGCTGCGCGCCTGCCGCGCACGCTGCGCCGTCAGATGTTTGCAGGGCTCCGATGGTCGTCGGGCGTCGAGGGCTGCCCCGCAGGCGATATGTACGTGATCCCGTCGAATAAGGCGCAGTGGCACGCGATAGGCGAACGCCTCGGCGTCATCATGATGTGGGTCAATCGCTCGTTCTCGACGGGTGAGTTGCGGTTGACGAGTGCCAAGCCTGATGCGCTTCCCGACATCGACTTCAACATGACCTCCGACGAGCGCGACATGATCCGGCTCGTCAAGGGCGTGAAGTTGATGGCGAAGCTGCAGGCACACGCAGCGGTGCAGGAAACCGTCGACAGCGTGTTTCCGATCAGCTTCTCCGACTATGCGAGGAAGCTCGCGATGAACACGCGCTGGAACGCGACGCAGACGTGGATCGGCGCGCAGGCGATGGACGCCTCGCACCTCGTGCGTCGAGCGATCATCAAGGCGACCATCGCGGACGCCCCCTCGATAGGAGACCTCGTCAACGACGAGGCGACGTGCCGGGAATGGATCCGCGGCGCGGTTCTGGGCCATTGGCACGCCTCGTGCTCGTGCCGTATGGGCGCACTCGACGACCCGATGGCGGTCACCGATCCCTCAGGCCGCGTCTACGGCGTAACTGGACTGCGCGTGGCCGACGCCTCGATCATGCCGAGCGTTCCCTGCGCCAACACCAACATCCCCACCATCATGATCGGCGAGAAGATCGCCGCGACCGTGCTCGCGGAGTTGTAGGGCGGGTTAGCGTAGCGTAACCCGCCATCAGATCGGGCCGCACCAGAGCGGCGGATTACGCTCCGCTAATCCGCCCTACGGCCATCGGCCCCGCCGCGAATTCTAGACGGCGGTAGCGGCTCGGAACGTCTCGCGCTACGCTCCATCCTCCCCGACCCATCCGGAGCCCGCCCATGTCCGCACCCCGCCAACTCCACCTCGGCGCGTTCATGCGCCCGACCAGCCTTCACCCCGGCGCGTGGCGCTATCCCGGTGCGTGGCCCGACGCGAATTTCAACTTCCAGCGCATGAAGACGCTGACGCGCCGGCTCGAAGCCGCGAAGTTCGACGCGTTCTTCATGGCCGACCACATGGCCGTGCTCAACATGTCGATCGAGGCGCTGAAACGCAGCCACACGACGACCTCGTTCGAGCCGTTCACGCTGCTCTCTGCGTTGAGCCAGGCGACCGATCACATCGGCCTCGTCGCGACGGGAACGACGACGTACGACGCGCCATGGCATATCGCGCGCAGGTTCGCCTCGCTCGATCACATCAGCAATGGCCGGGCGGGCTGGAACATCGTCACGACATCGAACCCGGATGCGGCGCTGAACTTCGGCCTCGACGAGCACATGGACCACGCCGACCGCTATCGCCGCGCGCGCGAGTTCTACGACGTGGTGACGGGGCTGTGGGACAGTTGGGCCGACGACGCGTTCGTCCGCGATGTCGAGAGCGGCGTGTATGCCGATCCCGCAAAGATGCACGTGCTCGCCCACAAGGGCGAGTTCCTGTCGGTGAAAGGGCCGCTCAACATCGCTCGTCCCGTGCAAGGCTGGCCGGTGATCGTGCAAGCGGGCGCGTCGGAGCCGGGGCGGCAACTCGCGGCGGAAACGGCAGAGGCAGTGTTCACCGCGCAATCGAGCCTGGAGGTGGGGCAGCAGTTCTATGCGGACGTGAAGGGGCGCGCGAAGAAGGCGGGCCGCAATCCCGATCATCTCAAGATCCTGCCGGGCTGCTTCGTCATCGTAGGCGACACCATGGCCGAGGCCAAGGCGAAACGCGACAAGCTCGACGGTCTCATCAACTACGCGAACGCCATCGGGGCGCTGTCGATTGCGCTGGGAACGGATGCATCGAAGTTCGATCCGGAAGCGCCCCTGCCCGAGATACCCGAGAGCAACGCCGGCAAAAGTGGTCGCGAACGCGCGATCAATCTGGCGCGCAAGGAGAACTTGAAGGTGCGCGAGTTGGCGCTGCGGCTCGCGGGACATTCCGGTCTGTCGATGGTCGGCACGCCGAAGTCGATCGCCGACGAGATGCAGAAGTGGCTGGAAAGCCGTGGATCCGATGGCTTCACGGTGCAGTTCCCCTACATGCCCGGCGGCCTCGAGGATTTCTGCGACAAGGTGGTGCCCGAGCTGCAGTCCCGCGGTCTCTTCCGCCGCGAGTACACCGGCACCACGCTCCGTGATCACCTAGGCCTCCCCCGCCCCGCGAACCGCTTCTTCGCCAAGCAGGCCAATTGATCGATCAGGTTCCAACAACCACCCACGTCACGGCCGCGCAGGCGGCCGTCCACGACACGTAAGTTGAATGCTCAATCAGACTATGAGGGACAGCCAGATGCGCACTGTGCATCAGAACAGGGGAGCCGTGGATGGTCCGCCTTCGCGGACCATGACGTAGGATGAGGTAGAACTCTTCGTGAAATATGCCATCGCCGTATGACGCGTCCTCGAATAACGTTCGTCATGGCCGCGCAGGCGGCCATCCACGACACCTCGATCTGGAGGCGCGGTCTTGCCGACTTGGTCTGAGAGAAGCCCCTGCGTCTACATCATGGCCAGCGCGCGCAACGGCGTACTTTATGTCGGAGTGACGAGTGAACTCCCCGACCGCATTTCGATACACAAGCAGGACCTCATCGATGGCTTCACGAAGCGATACGGCGTCCACACGCTCGTCTACTACGAGATGCACGCGAGCATGGACGCTGCGATCAAACGCGAGACGCAATTGAAGAAGTGGAAGCGTGGCTGGAAGGTGCGCCTGATTCAATCGATGAACCCGGAATGGACCGATCTCTTCGACGTGCGGACGGGGACGTTGCTCGATGGACCCGCGGATGCCGCACGTTCCGCCGGCAGTACGTTTGCCAACTATTTCGAGGTGCAGGGCAGGGAGGGTTGACCGCCAAATGAGAGCCGTGGACGGCCGCCTGCGCGGCCGTGACGAAATTTGTGCGGGGAGGGGCGAAACTCAGAGGGCATGTTTGAGGAAGCTATTACCCCCACCCACGTCACGGCCGCGCAAGCGGCCGTCCACGACACCGAATTCTTTCGACGCCGCGCCTTCTTGCGTTGGCTGGCTATTCCCGGAATGATGCGGCCTTGGATGACGAGAAGTGGCCGAGGACAAGGAGCTTGAAAGCGTGAACGCAATGCGGGTGATCGGGCAGGCGGTGCGGCGGATCGAGGATCCGGCGCTGCTCAAGGGCAAGGCACGGTTCGTCGACGACCTGGACTTCCCCGGCACGCTGCATGCAGCGTTCGTGCGCAGCCCCCACGGCCACGCGCTGATCCGTTCGGTCGATGCAGCCTTGGCTCGCGCGATGCCCGGTGTCGAAGCCATCATGACGATCGACGATCTGCGCAAGATCCTCGCCAGCGATCGCCTTCCTCTCCAGTTCCGCGCCGCGAAATTGCCGCCGGATGTCACGCCGTTCGTCCTCGCCCGCGAGGAAGTGGCTTACGTCGGGGAAGCCGTCGCTGTCGTGCTTGCCAGCACGCGCTATCAGGCGGAAGACGCAGCCGCCGCGGTCGATGTCGACTACGAAGTGCTGCCCGCGATCTCCGATTGCCGCAAGGCGATCGAACCCGGTGCGCCTCAGGCGCGCAACGTCCGCAAGACCAATGTCCTGCTGATGCTCGAGCAATCCTACGGCGATATCGACGCCGCATTCGCAGCAGCGCCGCACCGCGCCACCGTCAATCTGAAGCAGCATCGCGGCGTCGCGCACTCGATCGAAGGCCGCGGCGCGCTCGCGACGTTCGACGCCAACGAGGACCGGCTGACCCTGTGGTCGTCGACGCAGCTCGCGCACGAGCTGCGCGCCTTCCTCATGCAAATGCTCCAGCGCGACGAGAACCAGTTGCGCGTGGTCGCCCCCGAGGTCGGCGGCGGCTTCGGCACGAAGTTCGTGATGTATCCCGAGGAGGTCGTCGTGGCGACCGCCAGCCTGGTCCTCGAACGCCCCGTCAAATGGATCGAGGATCGCCGCGAGCATTTTCTCGCCGCCGTGCAGGAGCGCGATCAATACTGGGATATCGAAGTCGCCTTCGAAGCGGATGGTCGCCTGCGCGGCGTGCGCGGCCACATGATCCACGACAACGGCGCCTACACGCCGCAAGGCACGAACCTGCCCTACAACGCGTCGACCGCGCTGCCGGGCCCCTACATCCTGCCGGCCTACCGCCTGAAGGTTTCCATCGTCGAGACCAACAAGGTGCCGACGATGCCGGTGCGTGGCGCGGGCTATCCCGAAGGCGCCTTCGCGATGGAGCGCGTGCTCGATTGCATCGCAGCCGAACTCGGTCTCGATCGCGCGGACGTGCGGCGGCGCAATCTCGTCAAACCCGAGCAGTTGCCCTACGAGACGCCGCTGAAGACACGGGCGGGCACCGCGATCACCCTCGACAGCGGCGACTTCCCCGGCTGTCTCGATCAGGCGCTGGTCGCGATCGACTACCCGGGCTTCGACGTACGTCAGCGCGCCGCGAAGTCCGCTGGCCGCCTTCTCGGAATGGGGATCGGTATCGGCGCGAAAGGCACCGGCCGCGGTCCCTTCGAGAGCGGCATCGTGCGGGTCGGCCGCTCGGGCCGCGTGTCCGTCTACACCGGCGCGATGCCGATGGGCCAAGGCATCAAGACGGCGCTGGCGCAGATCTGCGCGGAGCAACTCGGCATCGAAGCGAGCGATATCACGGTCGTGGCTGGCGACACGTCTGTGATCCCCTACGGCCAAGGCGGGTTCGCAAGCCGGCAGACCGTCACGGCAGGCTCGGCTGTGCACATGGCCGCGAAAGCCGTTCGCGAAAAGGCGATCGACGTCGCGGCATTGCTCTTGGAGACGAACGCTGGCGATCTCGTCCTGCGCGAGGGCCGCGTCGAGGTGGCCGGCGCGCCGGGCAGTGGCATGACGCTGCGCGAAGTCGCGGAAGCCGTCGCCGGCGTGCCGGGATACGCGCTACCCGGCAACTTCGAGCCCGGATTGGAATCCACGCAGAGCTTCCTGCCGAGCGCTCTGACCTATGGGTTCGGTTGCCACACCGTCGAGGTCGAGGTCGATCCCGAGACGCTCGGCGTGCGCATCCTGCGCTACGTCATCGTCAACGACAGCGGTCGCGTGATCAATCCGCTGATCGTGAAAGGCCAGCTCGTCGGCGGTGCGGTGCATGGGATAGGGAACGCGCTACTCGAGTGGATGGCCTACGGCGACGATGCCCAGCCGTTGTCGACGACACTGGCCGAGTACACCATGGCGACCGCGATGGAGGTGCCATCGCTCGAAGTGATCATGTCCGAGCACCTATCGCCGTTGAACCCTCTGGGGGTTAAGGGTGTCGGCGAGGCGGGCTGCGTGCCGGCTGCGGCGGCTGTGGTGTCGGCGGTCGAGAACGCTTTGTCCTCATATGGCGTACGCATAGCGGAATACCCCATGACGCCCGGCCGCCTTCACCAGTGGATCAAAGACGCCGAGAAATCGCGGATCTAGTGTGCCGCGCCTGAAGCTTGGGTCCTGTTGTCATCCCGGTGCTCGTTACAGGGATCCACGTCGACGCACGGGCAAAACTTGTGGCAAGCTGGGACCCGGCAACAAGTGCCGGGACGACGGGAGGGAATCTTCTGCCGGGTGCTGGACACGAGCGCCTGTTGGCGTGTCGGGTTCGCGTGCATACATGGTAGAGGCTCATCTTCGGGAATTCTTGCAGGCCGCGCTGGCGGTTTTCCAATAGAAGGGTTTCGACATGGCGACGAACGTCAAGAGTATGATGGAAGCGGCCAACGCTGTCGTGCAGCGGGTTTCACCCGGCGAGGCCAAGGAGTTGATGGCCAAAGGCGCGCTGATCGTCGACGTGCGCGACGCACCCGAGGTGGAAAAGAGCGGCAAGGTCGCGGGCGCTGCGCACGTTTCGCGAGGCATGCTGGAGTTTCGGGCCGATCCGGACTCGCCGTATCACGACAAGCGCTTCGACAAGGACAAACCCGTCATCGTCTATTGCGCTTCTGGCGGCCGTTCCGCGCTGAGCGGCAAGGTGCTCAAGGACCTCGGCTTCACCAAGGTCTACAACCTCGGCGCGTTCAAGGACTGGGTCGAGAGCGGCGGTGACGTCGAGAAGCCGATCGAGCCGGGCATGTGAGGCGGGTAGAGCTCCCGCGGCAGGGCGGACTCACCCGCTGCTGCGGATGCCGTTTTCGCGGATCACGGCGCCCCACGTTTTCACCTGCGCCTCGAAGAACGGCGCGAACGCTGCGGGGCCTGCGAGCGGTAGTTCCATCATGAAAGGCCCGCTGAGCTTCGCCTTGACCTCGTCCTGGCTGAACGCGGCGCGGAGTTCGGCCTCAAACCTCTGCAGGATCGGCTGCGGCGTACCCGACGGCGCAAACCACCCCCAGAACGACACGGCCGAGAAATCCGCAAATCCGCTTTCGGCGACCGTCGGTACGTCCCGCATGGCCGGGTGGCGCGTCGGTCCCATCTGGGCGATCGCGCGCAGCGTTCCGGCTTCGACGTGCGGCATGATCAGCGCCGCACTCCCCGTGATGATCTCGACATGGCCACCCACGGCGTCGGTCACCACTTGAGCCCCGCCGCGATACGTCACGGGCGTGAACTTCACCCCGGCGCGCTTGGCCAGCAATAGCAGCGCGACGTGGCCGATCGTCTCGGCGATCACGCCATAGACGAGATCGCCCGCGGGGTTGGTCTTGGCCGCTGCGATCACGTCCGCCAGCGTGCGATAGGGCTTCTTGGCGTGCGTCGCGATCACGTTCGGCGACGTGCCGATCAGGAGCAGCGGGTCGATTTCGCCGGGTTGATAGGGCATGGTCTGCATCAACGAAGGATTGAGCGCCTGGGGATCGGCGTTGATCAACCACTTCGAACCGTCGCGCGGCGCCTTGGCCACGACCGCCGCGCCGATCGACGTTCCCCCGCCCGGCCGGTTCTCGACGATGACGTTGACCCCGAGCCGCCGCTGCAACTCCGGTTGAACGAGGCGCGCCATCACGTCGTTCGATCCCCCGGCCGTGTAGGGCACGACGAGTGTGATAGTGCCGGACGGCCACGTCTGCGCCCGCGCGATCGCAGGCATTGCCAATGTGCCGAGGAGGACAGTTCGTCTGGTGAGGCGCGCCATGCAATGTTCTCCCTGTTTCTATCGTGTCAGCACGGCATTGATGATCGAGGTGCGGCCGTTGGCGTTGGCCTCGAGCGCATCGCGGAATGCCTTCTGGAGTTCTTTGATCGTCTGAGCCTTGGCGCCGTGAAAGCCGAAATGCGAGCCGAGATCGTGGTATTCCGGCCCGTCGATATGCACGCCGTAGTGCAGCTTCTGGGTATCCGCGACACCGCCGGGATAATAGCCGACATGGCCCGAGCGCATCGTCTCGTAGGATGAGTTATTGCACACCACGATGATGATCGGCAGCTTGCAGTGCTTGGATGCGCCGAGCGCCTGGATGATCGGATTGTAGAGCAGCGAGCCGTCGCCGACGAACAACACGACGGGCCGGTCCTCGGCGGCGAGTTTCAGCCCGAGCGAGATCGCGATGCCCTGGCCGAGGCCGCCCCCCGTCGCCCTGAAGAAGCTTTGTGGCAGATCGAGCGGCAAGTGCGCCCGCATCGCCCCCATGTGCGAAATCGTTTCGTCGACGTAGATCGTTTCGGCGGGCATCACCTCTGCTGTTATCGCGGCCAATGCGACAGGATCGATGCCTGGCTTCCTGCGGGCTGCTGCTGCTGCCTTCGCGAGATCAGCTACCATGGCGTCATGCTTGCCGGCCCATTGCTGGCGCCGCGCATTCACGATGGCTGAACTTGTGTGCTGTCCGGCGATTTCGGTCAGGTCCTGGAGCGCAATCGCGAGATCGCCCTCGATGTAGTGATCCGCTTGCAGCACCTGGTACACGAGATGGCGCTTGAGCGGCGTCTCGGCAATGGAGACGATCTTGCCATTGCCAGGCCGCGCAGACGGCGGGTTCCAAGGTAGCCGTCCACCGACGAGCAGGATGAGGTCGGCATCTGATAGCTGATCGCTGTCGAAGAAGCCCTGCCACAGAGGATGGTTCGTCGGAAAGCTCGCGTACGTCACGGCACTGCGAGCGCCGAACACCGGCAGGCCCCATGCCTCGGCAAAACCAACGAGCGCGCTGAACTGCTGGGGCTCGCGCCCGGCAGTCTCAACCACGATCACTGGATTGCGTGCGCTGCCGATCAGCTCAGCCACTTTTTCAACGTCAGGCGCGAGCGGCCGCAGCTTCGGCGCGAGCGGAATGTCTCGCACGTGCCGCGGACGGCGCCATTCCGCCAGCAGCACCTCGAGCGCCAGCCCGACGTACACCGGCCCCTTCTGCTCGCGCTGCGCGATCTCGCCGGCGCGGATCACGTTCTCATAGAGCGTGTCGGAATGAACGACGGTGCCGGCG
>CANJPN010000018.1 GCA_947475855.1 Bradyrhizobiaceae bacterium | reverse complement strand
GCCAAGCAGTGCCAGGCCCATCAACGGATCCGTCCGAGGTCAGCGAGACCCGATAGATGTCGCGTGCTTCCTCGGTCGTGACGTAGCCCTCCGACACATCGGAAGCGACGGCTGCCGGATCGCGCTCGGCCGGGTTGCCGAAGCCACCGCCACCACCTGAGGCCAGCGTGAAGGTGTCGCCGGCCTTGAGGCGTTGCACGAGTACCTTGGCGTTGGGCAGGTCGGTCACCTCGCGGCCGTCGAGCTTTAGCCAGACTTCATTGCCCGCTCCGTCATGACCGCCCGCTAGTCCCCACGGCCGGCAGTGCATCCGCTCGATCGTGGTGTTGAGCGTCAGACCCGCGCGCGCACGAACGGTGCGCGCGATGCCGAGGCCGCCACGATACCTGCCAGCGCCGCCAGAACCTTCGCGCAACGAGAGCTGCTCGACGATGAGGGGATGTTTCGTTTCGATCTGCTCGACCGGCGAATTATGTGTGTCGCCGTCGTTGAGGCAGACGGTGGCGCTCATTCCGTCCTCGCTCGACTTCGCGCCCCAGCCGCCGCCGAGCGGGCCGAAATTGCCGATATAGAACTGGCCGGTCGCCGGATGGATGCCGTGCACCTGGGCGACGACGAGATCGGCGTGATGACCTGCGATGGTGTGATCGGGCACAGCCGTGGCGAGCGCCTTGAAGATCGTATCCACGATGGTCATCGGAAACGTCATCCACCATCGCATAGCCGCGGGCTTGACCGCGCTCACTACCGTTCCCGCGACCAGTTTCACCTTGAGTGAACGGAAGCTTCCCTCGTTGATCGGGTAATCCGTCGGTGAGGTGATACACTTGTAGGCGACCTGCGCGCAGGCATAGCCCGTCGTCTCACCGGAATTGTAGAAGCCCCGCACCTGGCGGCTGACTTCGGTGAGGTCGATCGTCATCTCCTCGCCTTCGACGATGACACGTACCTTGATCGGAATGCGCTTGCTGATCTCGACACCATCGTCGTCCATGAAGCTCGTCGCCTCGTAGACACCATCGGGAATGGCCTTGGTCCGGGCGCGTGCGGCGCGTTCGGCTTGGTCCATGATCGCGTGAATGGCGCGCTTTACGGGTTCGCGGCCGTAGCGTTCCAAAAGCTCGGTGAAGCGGCGCTCGCCCGTCTTCACCGCCGTCACCTGCGCACGCAAATCGCCCATCGCCCGATCGGGCAGCCGCACGTTCATGCGGATGATGTCGACGAGGTCCTGATTGACCACGCCTTCCTTCTGGTACTTCACGATGGGGATCTGGATGCCTTCGGCGTAGATGTCCGTCGTCACGCCGCCGAGTTGCCCGCCGACATCCTGCCAGTGCGCCATGCAGCACGCGAATGCCGTCAACTCCCCGCCATGGAAGATCGGCAGGGAGAACGTGAAGTGATTGAGGTGGCTACCGGTGATGTAGGCGTCGTTGGTGACGAGGATGTCGCCGGGCTTGATGTTCTCGAGGCCGAAGTGCTTCACCTTCGCACGCACGGTCTCCGACATCCCGCGGATGAACATCGGCAAGCCCAGGCCGATCGAAACGGTATCGCCCTCTGGCGTGAACAAGCCGACCGTGAAATCGAGCGCCTCGTAGATGATCATGTTGTAGGCAGTGCGCGTGAGATTGGTCTTCATATCCTCGGTCACCGCGAGCACCCCGTTACGGATGATCTCGGTCAGGATCGCATCGGAAGGTGGGCGGTCGTGGTGAGTGGTGGTCATCTAGATTCCCTCGACGCATAGGTCATAGGTAATGCCGCACAGCGACGGCCGCGTTCTGAAAATGAAAAAATCACCTCTGCTCCGGCATCCCCGGACAAGCGAGGCGGTGCCGAGCGCAGATCCGGGGTCTTGCCGCTCACGATTTCGGGGGAACATCCCGGCCCTCGGCTTGCGCCTCGGCCGGGAGCGCAGGGGGAGAGGTCCGTCAACCCCAATTGGCGCAGCAATGCATCCGCTCATCGCCCAACCTCGATGACGAGACTCCCGAACGCATCCACCATGAGCGTGTCGCCCGGAAAGACCACGGTGGTTGACGCGTGCTCCTCGATGATGGCGGGACCTGGAATGCGATTGCCGGCCAGGAGATCGACCCGTTTGAAAACCGGCGTCTCGCGCGGCGCCACGCTGTCGGGAAAATGCACTTTTCGGGTCTCGCCGAGCGACTTCACCACGACCTCCTCCGGACCGGCTTCGATACGCTCGAGCGGCGGCTTCGGCATGCGGCCCGTCACGGTCGCGCGCAGCGAAACGATTTCGCAGGCTTCCTTCGGCGCGGACGTCCCGTAGCGACGTTCGTGCTCGGCGTCGAAGCGCCGCTTGATCGCGTCGCGGTCTTGTCGCTCGAACAGCGACATCGGAAGATCGACCGTGACCGCGTGCTCCTGGCCGACGTAGCGCATGTCCGCGGCGCGATGCGTCAGCACGGCGGAGGGCCGCGCACTGGCCTTGTTCAACGCGGCATGCCCCTGGACTTCTAGTTCGGCATAGACGGCTTCGACCATTTCGAAATCGAGCGCTGCGAGCTTCACCGGCCAGGTCCGCACGAAATCGTAGCGCAGATCAGCGAACAGCATGCCGAACGCGCAGAAGTGGCCAGGTGCGCGCGGGATGATGACACGCGGCGTTCCGATCTCCCGTGCAATCTGCACCGCGTGAAGCGGCCCCGCACCGCCGTAGGCGATCATCGGGAAGGCGGCGGCATCCAATCCGCGCTCGGTCGAAACTCCTTTCACCGCATACGACATCGCGGTCGCCGCAATTCGCAATACACCGTCGGCGGCTTCGGTCGTCGTAAGTCCGAGCGGACGGGCAACGTGTTCGTCGATCGCGCGGCGGGCGGCGCCGACATCGAGCTTCAACTCTCCGCCGAGGAAACTTTCAGCACCAAGACGCCCGAGCACGAGGTTCGCGTCGGTAACCGTCGGTAACGTACCGCCGCGCCCATAGCACGCGGGCCCCGGCTCAGCACCCGAACTCTGGGGGCCGACCCGGAGCGAGCCTCCGACATCGACATAGGCAATGCTTCCACCACCTGTGCCGACCTCGAAGATATCCATCATCGCGGTCTGGATCGGGAGCGCGCGTTCGTAGCCGCCAATCAGGGCGAGGCTCGTTGTCAGCGGCTCCCCGCGATAGATTACGCCGGCCTTCGCCGTTGTGCCGCCCATGTCGAACGCGATCGCATTTTCGAGCCCCATTGCCTCGCTCAGCGCCTGCGCGCCGATCACGCCGGCCGCTGGACCGGATTCCAACATGCGGATGCACTGCGTTTTGGCCTGCTCGGCTTCGTAGAGACCACCGGTCGATTGCACGAGCAGGAAGGAGCCCGCGAAGCTGTCGGCGGCGATGTGGCTCTCGATGCCGGTGACGTAGCCCGACACGCGCGGCCCGACATAGGCATTCGCGACCACGGTCGAGGTGCGCTCGAACTCGCGATACTCCTGGCTCAACTCGTGCGAGGCCGAAACGAATGCGCCGGGCAGGCGTTGCTGCACGATTTCTTTCGCGCGAAACTCATGCGCACTGTTGCGATAAGAATGCAGGAACATGATCGCCACGGCCTCTATCCCAAGCGCGACGAGCCTATCGCATACCGCGCCCAGTGCCGCTTCGTCGAGCGGCTGAATCTCGTCGCCTTCCGCACTTACGCGCTCTGGCACCTCGAAGCGCAACGCGCGGCGCACCAGAGGATCATGTTTCTTGAAGAACAGGTTGTAAGCGTCCGGCCGATTGATGCGGCCGATCTCGTAGACGTCGCGGAATCCCTGCGTCGTAATCAGCGCGGTCTTTGCACCCGTGCGCTCCAGCATTGTGTTGATGGCGATCGTCGAGCCGTGCAGGAAGATCGCCGCGTCCGCGAACTTCGCACCAGCCTTCACCACACCCTCGGAAATCCCATCGACAAGACGCTGCGGGGTCGAAAGCGACTTGCCCAGTAGAAGCCTTCCCGTCGCCTCGTCGAAGGCTGCCACGTCGGTAAAGGTGCCGCCGATGTCGGCCGCAAGGCGCATGCTGCTGGTGGTCATCATGATCTCGTTTGGAAGTCGTGACACGATTGGAGCCGCCGCCCCACACCACGCCCGCCTATCATGGCTGGAGCATCATCCGACCAGGCAGAACCGCTTTCGCGGTTCGCTGATCGGATAAACGTGCTCTTGGTTCTATCAACGTTCGAACCGCTTGAACTTGATGCGGTGCGGCTCGACCGCCTGATCGCCCAGACGCCGCTTCTTGTCTTCCTCGTAGTCGGCGAAGTTGCCTTCGAACCATTCGACGTGGCTGTCGCCCTCGAAGGCGAGGATGTGGGTCGCGAGACGGTCGAGGAAGAAGCGGTCATGGCTGATGACCACGGCGCAACCGGGGAAATCTTCCAAGGCCGACTCCAGCGCGCCAAGCGTCTCGGTGTCGAGATCGTTGGTCGGCTCGTCGAGCAGGAGGAGGTTGCCGCCCTCTTTCAACAACTTGGCGAGATGCACGCGATTTCGCTCACCGCCCGAAAGAAGACCCACCTTCTTTTGCTGATCCGGCCCTTTGAAGTTGAACCAACCGCAATAGGCGCGGCTGGAAATCTCCTTCTTGCCACCGAGCAGCATCTGGTCGAGGCCCCCGGAGATCTCCTCCCAGACCGTCTTCTTGTCATCGAGATGCGACCGGCTCTGATCGACGTAGGCGACCTTCACCGTCTCACCGAGGCGGATGCTGCCGCCGTCGGGCTTTTCCTGCCCGGTGATCATCTTGAACAGCGTCGTCTTGCCCGCGCCGTTCGGACCGATCACGCCGACGATACCGCCAGGTGGCAGCCTGAACGACAGGTTGTCGACCAGCAGCTTATCCCCGAACGCCTTCGAAAGGCCGTCCACCTCGACCACGACGCCGCCGAGCTTCGGCCCCGTCGCGATCTGGATCGAGGCCTTGCCGCTCTCCTCCCGGGCAGACTGCTCGACGAGCTTGTCGAAAGCCGTGATACGCGCCTTGGACTTTGCCTGCCGCGCCTTCGGGCTCGACCGGATCCATTCCAGCTCGCGGCTGATCGCCTTCTGGCGGTTTTCCTCCTGGCCCTTCTCGACCTCCATCCGCTTGGCCTTCTGCTCGAGCCAGCCGGAGTAGTTGCCCTTCCAGGGCACGCCTTGGCCGCGATCGAGTTCCAGCGTCCAGTCCGTGATGTTGTCGAGAAAGTAGCGGTCGTGCGTCACGAGGATCACACAGCCCGTGTACTCCTTGAGGTAGCGCTCGAGCCACGCCACGCTTTCCGCGTCGAGATGGTTGGTCGGCTCGTCCAGCAGCAGGATGTCGGGCTTGGCGAGCAACAGCTTGGTCAGCGCCACCCGGCGCTTCTCACCACCCGAGAGCTTGGTCACCTCCGCGTCGGCGGGCGGGCAACGCAATGCGTCGAGCGCCTGTTCCACCTGCGTGTCGAGATCCCAAAGGTTGTTGGCGTCGATCTCGTCCTGCAGCTTGGCCATCTCCTCGGCCGTCTCGTCGGTATAGTTGGCCGCAATCTCGTTGTAGCGATCGACCTTCGCCTTCTTATCCGCCACGCCCTCCATGGCGTTACCAAGCACATCCTTCGTCGGATCGAGCTCCGGCTCCTGCGGGAGATAGCCGACCTTGATGCCGTCCGCGGGCTTGGCCTCGCCGAGAAAGTCGTCGACCACGCCGGCCATGATCTTGAGCAGCGTCGACTTGCCCGCGCCGTTCAAGCCCACGACGCCGATCTTGGCGCCGGGGTAGAACGACAGGTTGATGTCCTTCAGAACCTGCTTGCCCCCCGGATACGCCTTGGAGAGCTTGTGCATGTGATAGACGAATTGCGGATTAGCCATAGGCGTGCGCCTCTCGCTGGTTGGCGGCCGTGGGGCCAAACCCGCCGGGTCTGACCCCGTCGATCGCAAACGAAATGGGGATGGCGCGGGTTCTACAGCATGGGGCAGCACGCGGGAAGAGGCGCGGTGCCGCCATGGCTAGCAGGCAGCACCCAATGGGAATATCGACTGGCGAACGCCCGGACCAGGCAATCAACTCCCGCTGTTGCGGCTCCGATCTGCCTCCTCGGCCGTCAGTTGTTGATCGAGCGCTGCTTCGAGATCGACGAGATCCGCCGGAAGCGGCATGCCGAAGGCCTTCATCTCGTTCAATTTCTCGCGCAAGGCCAACTCGATCTGCTGCAGATCCGCAGGATTCTCGGACATCCCCGCCAGCAACCGGTCGATCTCGCCTCTGATGTTCTCGAACATGGGTGCACTCCTTCGGCTTGATGCCACGTGGACGCATAGACCGGGCAGCGCGCCAGAGCCTTGACCCGGCGCAACACGAATAGTGGTGGTCCGTACCGCCCCAAACGCTGCCCCCCGGCAAACCCGTTGATTGAACGGGTGAAACTCGCCCGCCTTCGTTGACGCTACGCGCCGACCACCGTAAGGCTGACGAATCTGCCCCTCTCTCGAGCATTTTGCCCGGAAAAGCGGAATTTCGAGGTCCAACCCATGCCGAAGTCCGTCATTGCCCCCGCCCACATTGCTGCCGCCCGCGAGGCCCGCGCCTGGCCGTTCGAGGAGGCGAAGCGCCTGATCACGCGTCTTGAGAAACTGCCGGGAGGCGGAGATAAGACCGTGATTTTCGAGACGGGCTATGGCCCCTCGGGCCTGCCGCACATCGGCACGTTCGGCGAGGTCGCGCGCACGAGCATGGTGCGGCACGCCTATGAAGTTCTGACCGAAGGCAAGCGCAAGACAAGACTTATCTGCTTCTCCGACGACATGGACGGCCTGCGCAAAGTGCCCGACAACGTCCCCAACAAGGACATGCTGACGAGCTATCTCGACCACCCGCTGTCGGCGATCCCCGATCCGTTCGACAACGAACACACCAGCTACTCCGCGCACAACAACGCGATGCTGCGCTCGTTCCTCGATCAGTTCGGTTTCGAGTACGAGTTTTTCTCCGCGACCGACTGCTACAAGTCCGGTCAGTTGGACGGCACGCTGCTGCGCATGCTCGAAGTCTACGACAAGGTGATGGACATCATCCTGCCGACCCTCGGCGAGGCGCGCCGCGCGACCTACTCTCCGTTTCTTCCGGTGTGCCAGCGCACCGGCAAGGTGCTTCAGGTGCCGATGATCGAGCGCAACCCCAAGGCCGGCACCGTCGTCTATCTCGATCCCGAAACCGGCAAGAAGGTGGAAACGAAGGTCACCGGCGGCGCGGTCAAGTGCCAATGGAAGGCCGACTGGGCGATGCGTTGGACGGCGCTCGGCGTCGACTACGAAATGGCCGGGAAGGACCTGATCGACTCGGTCACGCTCTCCTCCAAGATCTGCAAGGCGCTCGGCGGCACGCCGCCCGAAGGCTTCAACTACGAGCTGTTCCTCGACGACAAGGGCCAGAAGATCTCGAAGTCGAAGGGCAATGGCCTGACGATCGACGAGTGGCTGACCTACGCGAGCCCGCAGAGTCTGTCGCTCTACATGTTCCAGAAGCCCAAGAGCGCCAAGAAGCTGCACTTCGACGTGATCCCGCGCGCGGTCGACGAATACCTGCACTTCGTTTCGAGCTACGCCGCGCAAGAGGCAAAGAACCAGCTAGACAATCCCGCCTGGCACATCCACTCCGGCGAACCACCGAAAGCCGAGCTGCCGATTTCATTCGCGCTGCTGCTGAACCTCGTGGCCGCCTCGAACGCCGAGGACAAGGCCGTGCTGTGGGGCTTCATCCGCCGCCATGTCGCCGACGCGACGCCCGCAGCCTATCCCGTGCTCGACCATCTCGCCGGCTACGCGGTGAACTACTATCGCGACTTCATCCGCACGAAGAAGATGTTCCGGCCTGCCGACGACGTCGAACTGGATGCACTGCGCGCGCTGTCTGCAGCCCTTGCGAAAGCACCGAAGGACGCCAGTGCGGAAGACCTGCAGGGGATCATCTATGACGTCGGTCGCGCCATTCCCCGTTACCAGGACCTCGCTGCCAAGGGCGCGACACCCGAGCGGCCTGGCGTCTCGATCCAATGGTTCAACGCGATCTACCAAGTGCTGTTGGGTGAAGAGAAGGGCCCACGCTTCGGCTCCTTCATCGCCCTCTACGGCATCGACGAGACACGCGCCCTGATCGACAAGGCACTGAAGGGTGAACTGGTGGCTTGATCCACCGGAAGGCGAGGCGCCCGGATGCGGCTCGCCGCGCACCGATTGAAACACCAGGGGTCCTTCGCGCCGGTCTGCGTCTGGCGTGGATCGAGGCTCCGTTCGTTGCCTAGGCCACGTCTCGATCCAGTGTCTTGGCGCAGATGTAGCCCGCCACGATCCCCCAGAACGGCGAGCCGATGTTGGCGATCGAAATGCCGGACACCGTCACCACGAACGTCATGAGCGCGCTCAGCGAATAACGATCCTTGAACGCGGCGACAAATGAGGTCTGCAAGATCTTCAACATCGCCAGCCCGGCGAGCGTCGCGATAAGCTCTTTTGGTGCAGCCAGCGACAGCCGCGTGACGAAAGGCGCGGTTAGACCGAACAGAATGCACAACGCCCCCATGACGACAGCGCCCATGTACTGATGCTCGCGCTCCTCACTCGACACCAGGATCGCCGTCACGGGACCGGTCAGGCACGAAGACACAGCCCCCATCGTCGACGTCAGCAATGCACTGACACCACAAGCGACGGTAATCGTGTCGATCGGCGGCTTGTGCCCGCCAGCGGTGAGCACGCCGATACCCTGGCCGTTCTGGACCACCAGCACCGTGATAGCGACCGGAACAACCAATTCAACCAGGGCCGGCAGCGAGAAGACCGGCATCGTCAACTGCGGTAGCTGAATTGTAAGCTGAAGCGGCCCCACGGCATTACCGGTGCCCGTGAAAACAGCGATCACAGCGCCGACGATCAGCGCTGCGATGAGTGGTGGAATTTTCTGTGCAAGCGCGGGCGCGAGCATCAGTCCGAAGAATACCGCAGACATCGGCGCGACGATCCAGAACTGCTGCTTGAACGCCAAGATCCAGTCGAGACAGAACTGCAAAAACACACCCGCCACCATCGCCATCACGATCGGCATCGGGATCGCCTCCATCACACGGCGCACCATGCCGCTGAGGCCCAACAGCAGGACGAGCACCCCGATCACGACATAGGCGCCGACCGCCTCGGCCAGCGTCATATGCGTCAGCGCCTGGCCGACCAGCACGGTGCCGGGCATCGTCCACAAGAAGAGCAGCGGCTGGCGGTAGTAAAGGCTGAACGCGATCGAGATGATCCCGTTTATCAGAAAGCCACCGAACACCCAGGATGCAATATGCGCCTCGTTCAACCCGCCTTTGACGGTGGACGCGATGATGAGCGCGAACGGTGCCGTGGTCGCGAAGATAAACGCGACAATCGCGGTCGACAGCGTAGCCGGCGTGATGAGCCTGAGGTGGCTCCATATCGGCGTCAAGTTCATGCTGGAGCGGTTTCCTAGGCCTGAGCCGGGCGACAACGACACGCCCCAAAATGCGCTGGTTCGCCCTGCCGCCCAAACCTGACTTTTTCTTGGATCGATGTTGCACCGTCAATGCATCCCGCCGATCGATGACCGACAACGTATTGGGAGATCGCGAGTGACGCAACGTGGTGAGATGGAGCCCACCTCGATAGCTTGGCGTGGGGAAACGACCCAACCGCCAAGATCAACACCATTTCAAACATCGACGGCTTGGGCTGCGTCGTCGATTAATGCAAACAACTCGATACCGGATCGGCACTTACGCCAGGGCCTCGATTGCAGCGAAACTTCGAATTCAGTACGGCGTTCCCAACCATTCCCGCACCAGCCCACCTTCCCTTGCCATCGGCCTGATTTCGCCCGCGACTTCACCCAGCATTCGCAAGCATAGCCAGATCGCAACCAGACCGAACACTACCCCGCCGGAGAGCTGTCCGATCAACACACCCGGCACCCCGATCAGCGCGCCCCCGATCGCGGTGAACGGCAATGTACCAAGGATCGCCCGCGACCAATTGATAACGGTCGCCACTTCAGGCCGCCGCAGCGTGTTGAACACCGCGTTGCACACGAACAGCGCGCCCTGAAATCCAAACACCGGCGCAAGCCACAAGCAGTACAGCCACAACAGCATCGCCCCATCGCCCGAAAGCTTGAACAGCGACGAGAGCGTGCCCGACAACAGCGCCAGAACACCCCACGCCAATAGCGTGTAAAGCGCCACGACTTTGAGGCTGGCAATGAAGGTCTCGCGCATCCGGGCATAATTCCGTGCCCCCAGATTCTGGCCGATGATCGGCCCGACCGAGCCCGACATCGCGAACACGAATCCGAATGCGACGGGTTGTACCCGGCCAATCACCGCCCACCCCGCCACCGCAGAATCCCCGTATGGCGCGAAAGCAGCCGTCACGATCGCATTGGCGATCGGCGTTGCCGTGTTGGTCGCGATGGCCGGCAATGCGATCGCCAGCACCGGTCGCCAATCCAGCACAAGCCCGGCGATACTCGGCATTTCGATCAAACCATGAACACGCCACACCGAGTAAAACGCGATCCCCATGATGATCACGCGGGCGATCACTGTGGTGATGGCCGCGCCCTCCAGGCCGAGGCCGAATCCGAAGATCAGGATAGGGTCGAAAATAACGGTGACGACTGCGGCTCCGAGAGTTACGTGCATCGCGCGGCGCGCATCGCCGACCGAGCGCAGCACCGACGACGAAACCATTGCGCTCGCGAGCGGCGGCAGCGAAGGCACGACGATGGTGAGATAGCTAAGCGCCAGTTCCGCCGTGCGCCCCTTCGCGCCGATCAGCTTCAGAATGCCCGGCAGAAACGGCAGTAATGCAAGCGACAAGACCCCAGCCGTAACGAATGCCAAAAGGTGCACGCTGCCCGAGATGCGGCGGGCACGCGCCAGATCCCGCGCTCCGATCGCAGGTGCCACCAGCGACACCGTCGCGATCGACAAACCTATCGCAGCAGCGACCGTCAGAAAGACGATCGGGCCCGAATAGCCGACCGCCGCCACGATCTCCGTGTCCCCCAGCATGCTGAGGAACACCACATCGATCAACTCGGCGAGGAAGATCGACACCAGACCGACCGCTCCCGTGCTCGTCATGACGAGCACGTGGCGCATCACTGAGCCGGTCAGGAACACAGGCCCTACAGGCTTATCCGATCGAAGCTGCATCAAGCATGTCCAAGCGTCCAGGCCGTCTTGTTCGAAGCCGCCCGTGATCCGCCGGAGCGCCCGAGGCCGCTCACGTCGGGGTCAGCTTCCCGCCGAGCCCAAAAGCCACGGGTTTGGGCAGATCGACACCTTCAGCTTCGGCCGCGGCAAAATCGATGTGGATATGGTTCCCGTCGGGATCCCACACGTTGATTTGCAATACCGGAGCTCCGGGCACGAAGGCGACCTCGAACCGCTCGCCGATCTTTTTCAGTCGATCGATGAACGGCTTCAGGGCATGAGCCTTGAACGCGAAATGTTCGAGCGTCAGATCAGACGACTGCGCCGCGACATGTTCGCACCCGTTGAGATGCACGGTCGGCAGCCCATCGGCATAGAGCCAGGCGCCAGGGAATGGGAAGTCCGGCCGCGGCCCCGATGGCATCTCCAGCACCCGGGTATACCACGCGATCATCTCCTCGAGCCGGTGGGTGCGCAAGTTGACGTGATCGAGCCGGCCAATGGGCATGGGAACCTCCCTACAAAACATCAGGATGCCCGCGAGATTATCGGGCTCCGACTGACCTGGCCAGCGCCGCAACGCCGGGGCCTGCCCCCTATAGTCCCATGGCCCTATCACATCTCTGCTGGCCACGCCGCCGCATCCCCTACCTTTTCGACGCGACCACGAGTAATGTCCGGCCAAATCGCGAACCCCATTCCCGGAGCGAGCACGTCCCATGGCCGGCCATCACGTCCCCCATCTCGCCAACGACCTCGGTGCCGAGAAGATTTTCATCGGCGTCAAGGAACTCCAGTGCATGGGTGCGCGCCCCCCGTTCGATCACCCGCATGTATTCCTGGACATGGGCCAGGACACACAGGTGCTCTGCCCCTATTGCTCGACACTCTACATCCACGACGACCGCCTCGCTGCCCATGAGACCGCACCTGAAGGCTGCATGGTCGAGGAGCACGCCTGAGCCGGCGCGGGGCGCAAGATCATGACGAGCGGCCCCGTTTTGATCGCTGGTGCCGGGGTTGCCGGCCTTTCCCTCGGCCTCGCGCTTGCCCGCCGTGGAATCGCTTCGCGCCTGCTGGAACGACGCGCGGAGCTGTCACAAGCGGGGGCGGGCATCCAGCTCGGCCCCAACGCCATGGTTGTGTTGCAGAGGCTCGGCGTTGCCGCACACCTCGAATCTCTCGCAGGCAAGCCCGACGCGATCGACGTCTATGACGGCGCGAGCGGCCGCCGCCTCACTCGCTTTCCCCTTGGCCAGCATATCGAGCAGCGCTTCGGCGCACCCTATCGCGTCGCCCACCGCACCGACCTTCAGTCCGCACTGTTAGAGGCAATCCGCGCGCATACCGATCTCGAGATCATCACCGGTTTCGAGGTCAGCGGCTGGCAGGACACAGGCGCCGGCTTGATCGTAACAGCAACAGACGGCCGAAAGCATGAGGGCTCGATCCTCATCGGCGCGGATGGCCTTTGGTCAACCGTCCGCCGCCACATCCACCCTGACCATCCCCTGACTTATTCGGGCAAGCTGGCGGCGCGCACGGTCATTCCGTCTGCCGGTGCGGGAGAGCGCTTCGCCCGCGCCGCCACGGGCGTCTGGCTCGCACCTGACGCACACGTCGTCCACTATCCCGTACGCGCTGGCCGCGATATCGCGGTCGTCGTGATCGTCGACGAAGTAACACCCCGAGAAGGCTGGGGCCGGGACATTTCATCGACCAGCGTGCAAGCCCGGCTCATCGGATTTGCACCAGACCTTCTGGAGTTCATCTCGCTCGCGCAAGATTGGCACGCCTGGTCACTCTACGACCCACCGCCGTTGCCTTCATGGTCGAGCGACCGAGTTTGCCTCGTCGGCGATGCGGCCCATCCGATCCTGCCGTTTTTCGCGCAAGGCGGCGGCATGGCGATCGAGGACGCCGACACACTAGCTGCGCTGATCGCGCAATCGCCCGACGCGCCCGCCGGCGTATTTGCCAATTTCGAAAACCTACGCCGCTCTCGCGTTCAGCGCGTCCAAGACGCCTCGCGCGACAACGGCAAGACATTCCACTTGTCCGGACCGATGGCCATCGCTCGTAACCTCACCCTCACAATCGCACCGGGAAGTCTGATGATGCGCCGCTACGACTGGCTCTACGGCTGGAACGGCGACGCCGTAGGGCGGGTTAGCAAAGCGTAACCCGCCGCATCGCGAGCCTGGACCTCACGGTCATCACGCCCGGGACAACAGCTCCGCCGCCCACGACGCGAACACGCGCGCACCCAGCACGATATCCTCGTCGGACGTGTTCTCGGACCAATGATGACTGATGCCCCCGATCGACGGCACGAACATCATCCCAGCTGGCATTCGGGTGGAGAGCCGCGCCGCATCATGGATCGCACCCGACGGCATGCGCAACGAACGCCCCGGCGCGTGACGCTCGGCAGCGATCTGCAAAGCACTCTGGAAGTCTCCGCTCATCTCGGCCGGGGTTGCCTTGCGCAACTTCTCCAGCTTCAGCCGGCACGGCCCCTTGGCGTTGGCCTCACCGATGAGCCCCTCGAGATGCCGCTCCATCCGCTCGAGCACGACCACGTCGCTATCTCGAAACTGGAACAACATTTCAGCTTGGCCGGGAATGATGCTGGGAGCGCCGGGATCGAGCGCAATGCGCCCCGTCGTCCACACCGAGCGCGCACCGGCGATACCCGGAAACGTCTCGTCGATCGCAACTGCAAGGCGTGCTGCTGCAAGTCCAGCATCCTTGCGCACCGCCATGCGCGTCGTCCCGGCGTGGTTCTGCATACCCTCGATCACGATGCGATACTGCCAAACCGCGACGATCGACGTGACGATACCGATTTTCAGATCGCTGCTCTCCAGCACATCACCTTGTTCGATGTGCGCCTCGATGAAACCGATGTGCCGGCCTTCTTCGACCTGCGCACGCGGGCGCCCGGCAACCCCCGCAGCGGCCAGACAATCGCGCAGCCGCCGGCCGTCCGCGATGTCGGCAAGCCGATCGATCTCGTCCTCATCGAGTTGGCCGACATAGGAACGGCTGCCCATCAGGCTGGTGAAATGGCCTTCCTCGTCGCACCAGGATGCAACCTCGACGGCCTTGCCCGCGAATGCCGCTGACGTGTTGATCACGCGCGCGGCTTCGAGCGCGTAGACGATGCCGAGCGGACCATCGAGCCAACCGGCATGGCGTTGGCTCTCCAGGTGCGAACCGGCGAGCACCTTCGCGCCCGCGCAATTGCTGCGGCCGAGCACGTTACCGATACCGTCGATGCTCGCCGTGAGTTTCGCCTCAGGCAATCGCGCGACCAGCCACTCGATCGATTGCAGATGCTCGGCCGTCAACGCCGGCCGGTGCACGCCCGTCTTGTATTCGCCGATCCGGCGCAACGCCGTGAGGTCCGCCAGCACGCGGCGACCATCGATCTCAACATGCGCCATCGCGCCCCTCACCTCTTCAGCATGAACACGGCCTTCTCGCCGAACAGGTTGTGCATGTCCATGAAGGTGCCACGCGTGGAAAGCTGGCGGCCCGAGGCGTTGAAGGCGGCCGACCGCTCGATGGTCGCGCCGATTTCCTTACACAAATTGACGAAGTCGATGACCGTGCAAAGATGTGAATCAGGACTGTCGTACCACTGCTCCGGCAGGTTCGGCGTGACCGGCATCCGGCCGTTCCAAAGGAGCTTGAAGCGGATGCTCCAGTGCCCGAAGTTCGGGAACGACACGATCGCGCGCTCGCCGATCCGCAGCAGGTTTTCCAGCACCCGCTTGGGATGCTGCGTAGCCTGGACCGTAAGGCTCAAGATCGCGTAGTCGAAGGCCTTGTCGGGATACGCATCCAGATCCTGATCGGCATTTCCCTGGATAACGGACAATCCACGCGCCACGCACGCATTCACGCGCTCACGCGAAATCTCCATGCCCCGCCCGTCGACATCCTTGGTCTCCGCGAGAAGATGCAGCAGCGCACCGTCGCCGCAGCCCACGTCGAGCACGCGCGAGCCCGGCTTCACCATTTCGGCGATCAACAGGTGATCGACGCGATGCTTGCGCGGAATCTGGTCCTGCCAAGGCGTCATCAGCCCTCCCGCGCCGGCAGAAGGCCGCGCTTCGCCGCCGCCGAACCGAGAAAGCCGCGCATCGTCGCGAACAGCTCGGGCTCTTCGAGCAGGAAAGCGTCGTGGCCCTTGTCGCTCTCGATCTCGACGAAACTGACGTTGGCCGCAACCGCGTTCAAGGCCTGCACGATCTCCTTGGATTCGCGAGTCGGATAAAGCCAGTCCGACGTGAACGACACGACGCAGAACCGCGTCTTCGTGCCCCGGAACGCATTGGCGAGCACACCGCCATTTTGCGTCGCCATGTCGAAGTAGTCCATCGAGCGGGTGATGTAGAGATAGCTGTTGGGATCGAAGCGATCCACGAACGTAGAGCCCTGATGGCGCAGATAGCTCTCGACCTGGAAGTCCGCATCGAACGAGAATGTGCGCGTCGTGCGGTCTTGAAGGTTCCGCCCGAACTTGCGCTGCAGTGCTTCCTCAGACAGATACGTGATGTGCGCGGCCATGCGCGCGACGGAAAGCCCCCGCCGCGGTGTTCGTCCCTCTTCCGTGTACTTCCCGCCCGCCCACTCCGGGTCCGCCATCACGGCCTGCCGGCCCACTTCGTGAAATGCGATGTTTTGCGCGGAATGCCAGGCGGCCGTCGCCAGCGGCACCGCTGTGAACACGCGATCCTTGTAGCGCGCGGCCCATTCCAGCACCTGCATCCCGCCCATCGATCCGCCGATCACCGAGAACAGCGTTTCGATCCCGAGATGATCGATCAGCCGCGCCTGCGCGTCGACCATGTCGCCGATCGTGATGACGGGAAACTCCAGGCCGTAGGGCTTGCCTGTCTTCGGATTGATGGAGGCCGGCCCCGTGGAGCCCATGCAACCGCCCAGGATATTCGAGCAGATCACGAAGAAACGGTTGGTGTCGATCGGCTTGCCCGGCCCAACCATCGACGTCCACCAGCCCGGCTTGCCCGTCACCGGCTGCGCACTGGCGACATACTGATCGCCCGTCAGCGCATGGCATATCAGAACGGCATTGGAGCGCGCCGCGTTGAGTTCGCCGTAGGTCTCATAGGCAATCTGGTAGGGTGCAAGATCCTGCTTGCATTCGAGCCGAAGCGCCGCGTCCAAACCGAACCTCACCACCTTGCTCGATGGGTGTTCGATCTCGTCCGTACCCGACAACGGCAGCTCCGCCGCCGTCTCGAGCACCGTCTCGGGTTCAGGCTTCTCTGGACCGCCGCCAAAATCCTGGCGAGTGACCTGCATTGGTGCGCCTCCCCGTGCCACCCGAAAGGACGGCTACGGAAACAAAAAACCCGGCATCGGCTGCCCCGCCTGATCAGCCGGGGCGAACCAGGAACCGGGTCGCGCACGGCCTGTTTTAGCGAGTTGTTTAACGTGGCTGCAAGCCGGCCGGCCAAATCACCACGACACTTGCAGGCGAGTTAGCCCACGGCCAACGCCCCCGTCAAGTACACCTTGTGATCTGCGTAAACCATTGGTCTCCGATGGCGTTTAGCCCTTGAGGTGCGGCATCACTTGGGTCGCGAAAAGCTTCATGGACTTCGCCGTCTGCTCCGCCGGCTGCGTTGCGATCTGGAGCATCGCGATGAGATGACCAAAGCCGAGTTCCTTCTGCCGCGCCTTGATCGTGGCCAAGATCGTCTTGGGGCTGCCAGCGAGCACGAGACCGAGATCGAGCATGCTGTCGATAGTCTGCGCGCCGATCCGTTGCTTGAACTTCTGCTCGAGCAGCGCCTTGGTGCTGGCAATCGAGGTGTAGCCCGGCGGCATGCGCGCTTCGAGCGGATAACGCAGGAAGCGATTGAAGAAATCCTCGATGTGGGGCCGCAGCTCCTCGCGCGCCTGCTCGTCCGTCTCGGCCACGTACATCGGCAGAGCCCAGCCTAGTTGGTCTGGGCTCGCCTCGTAACCGTGCTGCCTTGCCTGATCGCGATAGCGGTCGAAACTCTTCTTCGCGGAAGCAAGCGGCGAGAATGTCTGCAGATAGACGTACTTGCGATCGGGATGGGCACACCAATCCACGGTTTCCGACGAACCCTGCGACGGGATCCAGATCGGCGGCCGCGGCTGCTGCACGGGGCGCGGCCAGATATTGACGTAGTCGAACTCGAAATGCCGGCCAGCATGCCGGAACGGCCCGCGCTCCGTCCACGCGCGCACGATCAGATCGTGTGCTTCGTAGTAGCGTGCGTGGCTGAGACTCGGGTTCGAAGCGTTGGCGAAGTACTCGGTGCCGATGCCGCGCACGAAGCCCGCGATCAGCCGGCCGTCCGAGATGTTGTCGATCATCGCGAACTCTTCCGCGATATGCAGCGGATTGCTGATCAGCGGCAGAGCTCGCCCCAACACGCAGATCTTCGCCCGCTTCGTCGTTCGCGCCAGCGCCCCCGCGATCACGTTCGGCGCGGGCATGATCCCATAGGCCGTCTGATGGTGCTCGTTGACGCAGATGCCGTCGAAGCCGAGTTCATCGGCATACTCCAGCTCGCCGATATACCGCTTGTAGAGCTTCGTGCCCTCCGCAGGATCATAGAGCGAGTTCGGCAGCGTCAGCCATGTCGAACCGTGTTTGTCGAGGTCTGCAGCCGAAACCTTCCCATAGGGCATCAGGTGGAAGAAATAGAACTTCATTTGCCCATCTCCCGGCAGAAAGCAATCATGGCCTCGGCGCATTCCTTGGCACGCTCGGTGTGCAGCGAATGCCCCGATTGCGCGAGCGGCACCAGCTTGACGCCCTTGATCTTCTCGACGAACGCCGTGTGACAGGCGAACGGAACGATTTTGTCCTCCTTGCCCCACAGCAGCATCGTCGGCACGTCGATGCGATGCAGCCAGAGCGGCAGTTGTGGATTGCAAAGTCGAGGTGACCACGCCAGCCGCGCGACCGTCGCCTTGTTTTGCAGAGACACGTCGAGGTCCGCCTGCGGCAATAGCTTGATCCGCTCTTCCGCTAGCTTCTGATCGTAGAACTGATTGCGGGTTGCGGTCTCCGCATCCCACAGGAAAATATCACCGAACGGCACCGTCGCTGAGCGGCAACCGGCAGGCGCCAGCAGCGTCACGGACTTCAGCTTCGACGTATTGCGGATCGCGATTTCCGCTGCCGTCCATCCCCCGAGCGAGTGGCCAGCGAGATGCACGTCGTTCAGACCCATCTTCTCGATCACGTCGAGATAGAAGAATGCGAGATCACCGACGCTCATCATCCAATCCGGTGTCGGCGACCGGCCAAAGCCCGGATGCTCAGGCGCGATGACCCGATGCTTCTCGGCCAACAGCTTCAGCATCGGGCTCCAGTTGGAGCCACCAGCGCCGTGTAAGAACAGCAAAGGTGGCCCGCTACCGTCCTCCTTCAACTTCAGCATCTGGCCGTTGACGTCGATTTCGAGATCACGCATCGCGCATGGCTCCTGCCGCTCCCGGCATTGGTCTCAAGGAATATCTCGCACCGTTTATAGGAGCAGCGCGGCGTACCCTGCAACCCGCGTTCCCTGCGGCATGACGCAAGAGTGAAATGCCTTTTCGCACTTTGAACCGTAGGGCGGGTCAGCGGCATTGCCGCGCAACCCGCCGCCGACTATGGCGGGTCACACTTCGTTCACCCGCCCTACAGAGGGCCTACAGCTTCGCAAACCCCAGGCACTCCGCCGGATTGTCCACCAGCACCATATTTCGGATCTTCTCGTCCGGGATCCAGTCGAGCAACTGATCGATCAGCGCGACATCATTGGGCATCGGCTTGAAGTACTGCGGATGCGGCCAGTCCGATCCCCACATCAGGCGGTCCGGCGCATGCGCAACGAGCTTCTTGACGTACGGCAGCATATCGTCGAACGGAAAGTCGTTCTGCTTCGACGGCCGCGGCGAAAGCTTCACCCAGCAGCGCCCCGTATCGAGACACGCGAGCACGAACTTGAACGCAGCGCTGTCGAGCCCCTTCGACGGATCGATGCCACCCATGTGCTCGAGCACGAAACGGCCCGGCGATTTCAGGATTTGCGGCAGCCATTCCGGCTGCTCGTCGGGCTTCACGAGATAGTGCATCCCCCAGCCGTGATCGTGGCAGCGCGCAACGAGCCGCTGGTCGATCTCCTTCAACAACCGCCACGTGATGCGATAACCGACCACACCGTTCTTAGTCAGGATGTCCAGCTCGTTGTCGGTGATGCCCGACCAGGGAATGACGGCGGCGCGCAGACGATCCGGATATCGGCTCTGGCCGTGCAGCACGAGTTCGTAGTTGTTCTCGTACATCATGGATTGCACGTGCAGACCGCGCTGCAGGCCCAGCGCATCCTGAAGCGCCAGCCAATCCTCGATCGGCGTATCCTCGAATTCCAGATGCGAGAAGCAGTGGTCCGGCTTCAGCGGCCACAGCTTCTGCGGTCCGATGAAATGGAAATGCGTGTCGCACGCCCCAGCAGGCAGCTTGATCTTCGGCTTGGGGTAGTTGCGGTCGATCAGCGGCGACAGCGGACGCTTCTTTTCCGTGCTCATTCTGTAACCTTGATGTTGGCTTGCTTCATGACTTCGGCCCACTTTGCATTGTCGGCCAGCAGGAACGCTAGAAATTCGGCCGAAGTGCCGGGGCGTGCTTCCGAACCCAGCGCCGCCAGCTTGTCCTTGATCGCTGAAGTTTCGAGCGCGGTACGCACAGCCGCACTGAGCCGCTCGACAATAGCTGGCGGCGTCGCCTTCGGCGCGAACAGCCCGTTCCACGTCACGCCCTGGACCTTGGGATAGCCGGCTTCCGCCATCGTCGGCACATCCGGCAAGGCCGGCGTGCGTTTGGGCCCGAGCACGGCGAGCGCCTTGAGCTTACCCGCCTGGACATGCGACAGCGTATCGACGAGCTGTTGCAGCCCCATATCGACATGGCCTGCGACGAGATCATTGATCGCAGGCGCATTGCCGCGATAGGAGACCTCCGCCCACGTGATCCCGGCCTCAATCTTGAACAGCTCGCCCATGAAGTGGTTGATGCTTGCTCCACCGCTGTTGCCGACCGTCAACTTGCCCGGCGCAGCCTTTGCGTAGGCGACCAGTTCCGCCACGCTGCCTGCGGGAAAATTCGGCCGCACCGTGAGCATATTCGTGGCGACCGCCAGCATACCCACCGGCGCGAACACCTGATCCCAGCGATACGGCGACTTGGCCATCGTCATCGGCCCGAGCATGACGGGGCCGTTCGAACCGACGAAGATCGTGTGCCCGTCGGGCTCCGAACGCGCGACGTAGTCGCCGGCGATCGTCCCCCCGGCGCCCGTACGGTTCTCGACGACGACCGACTGGCCCAGCGCATTGCCGATGCCCGACTGCAGGATCCGTGCGCTGACATCGACATTGCCACCGGGCGCATAAGGCACGACGAACACGATATTGCGCGTCGGCCATTGCTGCGCCGGCGCTGGCGCGGGAATCCCCGCCACCAACGCCGCAAGCAGCGATCCGAACCACATCCTCAAGTTATGCATACGTGCCTTCCATCGGTTGGCGGCTCACTTCCTCGACTTGTAGAGGCTCATAAAGCTGTCCCGGTTCGGCATTTTCACCGCCGGCAGCGTCTTGGCGTCCATCACGTCGTCGGCCCCGATGATGCCATTGAGGTGCAGCAAGTATGCCGTCACCGCGTAGACCTCCTCGTTCGAAAGAGACTGCGGCGCAGAGACTGGCATCGAGCGTCGCACATAGTCGAACACAGTCGTCGCATATGGCCAGTAGCTGCCGACCGTCTTCAACGCAGGACCTTTACCCGCAAGATTGCCGACACCGCCGACCAAAGCATCATTGGGTTTACCTGCCCCCTTCGGCCCGTGACAGCTCTGGCAACTCTTGGCGTAGACGGCCTCGCCCGCCGCCACTGTTCCGCTCCCTGCCGGAAGCCCCTTGCCGCTCGGCGGAATCTCGATGTCCCATTTCGCGAGATCCTCCGCTGAAACGGGTTGGCCCAGGTCCGGCCCTTTCACCGCCGACCGTGTCTGCGCCACCGCCGTCGACCCCAGTGCGACGAGCACCGCTGCTGCTGTGAACTTAAGCATAGACATGGGAAACCTCTCCCTTGTCGGACACGGCCCAGCAGGCGATGCCGTTGAAATGGTACTGCGCACGAGCGCCTCGCTCTGCCAACAGCTTTGCGCGCGTCGGCTGCACGTATCCCGTCTGATCCGTCGCCCGGCTCATCAACATCGCCGGTCCACCGTCCCAGGACCACGGCATCCGGAACCGCGTCAGCGATCGCGGCAGAATAGGACCGAGCAACTGCGCGAGCGCCCAGCTCTTCCCGCCGTCCGCCGACACTTCGACCTTGCTGATGAGCCCATTGCCGGACCACGCGAGCCCCGAGATCTGGTAGAGCCCCTTCCCGCGCATCGTCAGTCCAGGCGAGGGATGCGTGATGAGCGACTTCGCCTCGATCGGAAAGAAGAACTGCTGCGACTTACCCGACTCCAGCAGCAGCGTGTATTTCGAGGTCTCGTCGCGCGCCATCACGGGCGCATCGGTCACCTTGAGCCGCCGCAGCCATTTAACCTGCATGTTGCCTTCGAAGCCCGGCAGGAGCAGGCGCATCGGATAGCCGTTCGATGGCCGCACGCGCTCGCCGTTCTGATAGAGCGCGATCATCGCGTCATCCATCATCTTCGACAGCGGCACCGACCGGCTCATGCCGGCCGCGTCCGCACCCTCGGCATAGACCCACGACGCCTTGGGATCGACGCCCGCTTCCGCGAGCAGCGTCTTGACCCGGACACCCGTCCACTCCGCGCAGGAAACCAGCCCATGCAGCGCCTGGAAATTGCCCTGCGCCGGCTTCTCGCCATGGAGCAGGCCTGAGTTCCCGCCGCACTCGATGAACGCCGTCTGGCTTTCCATCGGATAACGCGCCAGCGCCTCGAGCGTGAACACGAGCGGACGCCTCACCATGCCATGAACGAGCAGCCGGTGCGCATCCGGATCGATATCGGGAATGCCGTTGTGACTACGCTCGAAGTGCAAGCCATTCGGCGTGATCGTTCCGGCCAGCAGGTGATGCGGCGTCCGGGCAGCGCCGGTACCTGGAGAATTGGGTTGCCCCGCAAACGTGCGAACGACCTTGGCTTCTTGCTTTGCAGGCTGCCCGTAACCGAGGAATGTCGAGCCCGGCGTCTTCATCCAGGACGGAACAGCCAGCGCCTCCGCTTCGGCAGCCGTTGTGCCCGAGAGTACCGCACCGCCCGCGGTAGCACCGCCGAGAGCTCCCCCTAGGAACAGGCGCCGGTCCAGCAGGCCGCCTCCGGCAACTTTATCGCTCTCGAAATCTTCGCTTCCCCGACCGGCTCCACCGGCCCCGCGAGACCTTCCCATGCGTCCCTCCCGATTTCAGGTCTTTGCGACCTTCGCCCCCGGGATTTCCCAGGCAAGCGCGCGAGTGTCGTCCGCCGCTCAAACCGCTGTCAACGGCCTCGCACGAGATCCAGTATGCCTAAGGCCAACGAACTTATCTCGCGGAACGTTTTCGTGAGAGAGGCGCACTTTTCCGCTCGGACGGGAGAGTTAGAGGCAGCGGTGCAAGTCTGCTTGTTGGAGAGGTACGGATATGGACATTCCGGCAAATCACTCACGCAGGTGAGCCAGAACAGAAGTGGCAAGCCCGCGCCTCTCCCTCTCCCCGTCCTT
>CANJPN010000017.1 GCA_947475855.1 Bradyrhizobiaceae bacterium | reverse complement strand
GTAGAATCCGTCATGATCCGCTCCCCGTGTCTGGGGATAGGCCTCGCTCACGCGAAGCAACCCCCGTTGCGCTCTATCGCGCCTTAGTCGACACGTCGGGGCGGGTCACCTGTTCGGTGACCCGTGTCCCCAGCGGACATGATGGTCTAGCAGTGCGACTCGCGCTGCGTAACCCGACGTCTTCATGACGCGACGATAAGGTTGTCGGGTTACCCTTCGCTAACCCGACCTACGTAACATCCCCACCCTCACTGAACCCGAACATGTCCTGGATCCGCTTCCATCGCTGTGAATGCGGCGCGGTCACGCCCCATTGGTCGGCGCGGCCCGGCGGGAACTTCCAGAAGTCCGGGCCGTGCGAGACGTAGTCCGGCCCGACCTGCATCACATCGCCGGTGATCTCGATCGGAAACTCCTCCGGCCCCGCGAAATACGCGAACACGTTGTTACCGGCACCGTGCCGCCCCACGCCCCATTCGATCGGATAGCCGTTGTCCTTCATCCGGCCCGCGCCGCGCATCACGCTGTCCAGATCCGGCATCTCGAACGCGACGTGGTTGACCGTCTCGCGGCTGTCCTTGGAGATCACAATCGAGTTGTGGTCGGCATTGTCGCAATGCATGAACAGCAGGCCGCCTGTTTCGTCGATCACGCGAAAGCCCAGCGCATCGCTGAAGAACTGCACGCAGGCATTGTGATTGGCCGAGTTGACGTTGACGTGCGCGATCTTGCGCGGCCGGTCGGACACGTCGGCAACGTCCTTGTGGTCGGCAACATCGCACACCACGAAAATGTTACGCTTCTCGGCATCCTTGAAGCCAAAACCCCATCCGCCCCCCGGCCAATCCAGAGCTTGCGGCGCGGCCACCTTGCCCACTGCCTTCGTCACCTGCGCGTGAAGCGCTTCAACGCTCCTCCTGTCGCCACCATCGAACACCATCCGGCGGAACGCAGGATGCCCCTTGGCTGGATGCAGCGCGAGAATGTGATGATAGCGCCCGGTGCCGCGCAGATAAACCGAGCCGTTGCGCCGCTCCACTTCCGTCAGGTTCCAGACCCGCGCATAGAAAGTGGCCGCACGATCGACGTTCGCCACGTCCATCTCGATGCTTCGCACGCCGCGTACCGCTGCCATCTGCATCCCTCGCTTCAGCTAGTGTAGCGCATCCGACATTTGGTACCCGCTTGCAGCTGACCACGGAACCAAATGTCAGATGCAAAAGCTACTCTAGAACCACTAAGTTCCTAGTGTTCCTATTGGCCCAGACATTTGCTCGCTACCAAGCTGCGGTGGGAAGCAAATGTCGGAGCCGGAACACTAGTCGAACAACTTCGGCTGCGCCGCCAACTCCTCGCGCGCTCGCCGTTCAGCTTCCCTGAGCAGCTTGATCTTGCCCCATATCCACAGGAACGAGAGCAGGATCTTGAACATCGTCAACCCATAGAACATACGGAAAATAAAGGCGTACCACACGAACCAGCGGACTTTCCGGTTCATATGGATGTGCGACAGCGTCATATCGAAATGCTGCATGAAATCGAAGAAGCCGCCACGCAGAACCATGTCGAGCGTAAACAGCGAAACCGCGATCGGTCCCGCCTTTACCGGCACACCGTTCTCGGCGAAGAGCGGTATGCCGTCCGCTTGCAGCCACACCGCTGACAACGTGAACATCACGTACGTGAACAGCATCGAGACCGCCATCACGCGGTAGTAATCGAGCGCTCGCCGCAAAGCTTCGGCCGTGAAAGAAAAGTCGACCCAAGCTTCGAATTTTTCGTGATTCCGGTCGTGCTGGAACAGAATGTAGCTTGTCATCATGATCATCGCGACCGCGGTGATCAGAGCAAAGAGGACCGATAGAGTGAGGCCGGAGAACATGGAGCCCCCTGTCGAACGGATTGGCGCGGCCTAGTCCGCCTGACGGGCCAGACACGGCAGCAAGGCGGGCAGTTCCACGATCTCGTTCAGCCCGCCGAACCCGCAGCGATCGTCGGCAGATCGAGCGCCGAGAATCCGTAGTGGCGCATCCACCTGAGATCCGCCGAGAACATGTCACGCAGATCGGGAATGCCGTATTTCAGCATCGCGATCCGGTCGAGCCCCATGCCGAACGCGAAGCCCTGATACTTCTCGGGATCGAGCCCGCAATTGCGGATCACGTTCGGGTGCACCATGCCCGAGCCAAGGATTTCAAGCCAGCGGCCGGGCTTGCCGATCGCCGCTGCATCGATATCGACTTCCATCGACGGCTCGGTGAACGGGAAGTGCGAGGCACGGAAGCGCATCTTGACGTCGTCGACCTCGAAGAACGCCTTGCAGAATTCTTCCAGGCACCACTTGAGATGTCCCATGTGGGTAGCTTCGTCGATGACCAGCCCCTCGATCTGATGGAACATCGGCGTATGCGTCTGGTCGCTGTCGCAGCGATAGACGCGGCCCGGCGCGATGATCCTGATCGGCGGCTTCTGCGACATCATCGTGCGGATCTGCACCGGACTGGTGTGCGTCCGAAGCAGCATGCGTGGCCCCTCGCCTGTGGGCGAGAGATAGAACGTATCGTGCTCTTGCCGCGCGGGATGCTCCGGGGGAATGTTGAGCCGGGTGAAGTTGAGATCGTCGGTCTCGATGTCAGGCCCTTCGGCGACCGAAAAACCCATGTCGGCGAAGATCTCGGCGACCTCGTCGAACACCTGGGAAACCGGATGGATGCGCCCTTCGGCGAGCGGCCCGACGCGCACCGGCAACGTCACATCCGCGCGCTCGGAAGCGAGCCTCGCGTCGACAGCCGCCGCATCGAGGACAGCCTTGCGAGCGTCGATCGCGGACTGCACCGCCGTCTTCACGGCGTTGACCGCCGCGCCATAGGCCTTCTTCTGATCTGCCGGCTGCTTGGCGATACCAGCCGTCAACGCCGACACACTGCCGCTCTTTCCGAGCGCCGCCACCCGCACAGCGTCGAGCGAGGAGACATCCGCCGCCGCCGCGATGTCCTTCAGGATTTGGACTTCGAGCTGGCCGAATTCGGAAGTAGACATGGAAAACCTCGGAGGTTGGGTCAGCGGTGCAAAGCACCGCGTAACCCAACGATTTCACGGGATGCCATGGAGCGTTGGGCCTCGCGACGCTAGACCCGACATACGAGCGATCAGGCAGCCTGTGCGACCGACGGATTACCCGCCGCGGTGCGAGCCTGGTCGACGATCGACTTGAACGCCGCCGGATCCTTGATCGCGATATCCGACAGCATCTTGCGGTCGACTTCGATGCCGAGCTTGGTCAACCCGTGGACGAAAACGCCGTACGTCATGCCGTGCTCGCGCACTGCCGCATTGATGCGCTGGATCCAGAGCGCGCGGAACGAGCGCTTGCGGCGCTTGCGATCGCGGTACTGGTACTGCATCGACTTCTCAACCGCCTGCTTGGCAACGCGGATGGTATTCTTCCGCCGGCCATAAAAGCCCTTGGCGGCATTCAGAACCTTCTTGTGCTTGGCATGAGCGGTAACACCGCGTTTGACGCGTGCCATCGTAATTCTCCGTCGGCAATTGGCTACGAGTGTCGGATCTGGCCGCTAAGGCCCAGCCCGACATGAACTGAAGTTACCAGTCGCGTGTTCGCGCACCGCGCGCCACGCTGATTGGCAACTAGCGAAAATAAGGCATGTACTTCCGGACGATGCCTGCATCGCATTCGTTCAGCACCATGGTGCCGCGCGCCTGACGGATGAACTTCGCGCTGCGCTTGATCATGCCATGGCGCTTACCTTGCGCCGCCGCCATGATCTTGCCGGTACCCGTCATCTTGAAGCGCTTTTTAGCGCCGCTCTTGGTCTTCAACTTGGGCATTTTGCTCTCCATTTTTGTCGTTCGTTGGCCCGTTCGACCGCTGCTGGGCAGCAGTCTGGCCCTCCATGAAGCAACGCTCGCGCCGAAACGCGACCGCACCTTCATGACATCATAGATGTCCCAGGGAGGTGGCCGATTTTGCCATAGCGATACGAGCCGCCACGGCATGCCCCGCCGGGCGGCTCGGGGCGTTTATTAGTCGGAAAGCCATCGCCTTGCAACGCCAAAAGGATTAACCGGGGTTCCGCTTCATCTACGTCGCAAGCCCACACCCACACTGGACAGGGCTGCCCGCCGTCCCTTATCGCCTCGATGCCAGCCAATTTTCGAGCGCGGACCATCCCCATGCCGATCACGAGACCAGCCGTTCCAGCCCCGCGCCCAGCCCGCAAACCACGGTTGTCCACACACCACGGGATCGAGATTTCCGACCCCTATGCCTGGCTACGGGACAACGACTGGCAAGAGGCCATCGACGACCTCAATCTCATCGATCCCCCGATCCGCGCCCACCTAGAGGCTGAAAACGCTTACACCGACACGGCTTTGGCCGGCACCTCAGCCTTACGCGATCGCCTCCAAGCGGAGTTCCGCGGCCGCATCGCCAACGTGGACAGCACCGTCCCCGATATCGACGACGGCTGGGCCTATTACGAGCGCTTCGAGACCGACGCTGAGCACCCACTTCTCTGTCGCCGCCCAGCCGCTGGCGGCCCCGAGCAGGTTATGCTCGATTGCGATGCCGCCGCCCGAGGCAAACCGTTCTGGGCGATGGCGGAGGCGCTCCCCTCCCCCGACCACAAACTACTCGCTTATGCCTTCGACGCTACCGGCTCCGAACGCTGCGCGCTTCGCATTCGCGACCTCGCCGCAGGAAAGAACCTGCCCGACCGCGTGACGGGCATACTCGGCGATCTCGCCTGGAGCGCCGACAGCAGCATGCTGTTCTACGTCCGCCTCGATAAGTTGCAGCGACCGATGCAACTCTGGCGGCACGAGATTGGCACTCACGTAGCCGATGACGTTCTCGTCTTCGAGGAAAAGGATCCGCAATTCGAGGTCGCGGTCGGCGTCACCCAGTCCGGCCGCTATGTCCTGCTCGAAAGCCACGCCCATGAGGCGAGCGAGATCTGGATCATCGACGCCGAACAGCCGGCCTTGCCGCCCCGCTGCATCAGCCCGCGCTCGACTGGACACCAATACAGCGTCGACCACTACGTCGACGCGTCGGGCGACCATCTCGTCATCGCCACCAACTCGGCCGGCGCAGAGGACTATCGGCTCTGTACGGTATCGGTCGCCGAACTCGAAATGAAGAACTGGCGAGAAATCGTGCCTCACGTCCAAGGCCGGCGGATCATCGACCAAATTGCCTACGCCCGCCACCTCGTGCGTCTGGAGCGCGAGGACGGCCAGCCCCGCATCGTCGTCCGCCGCTGGGCCGACGGCGCCGAGCACGAGATCGCCTTTGCCGAGGAAGCCTACGACCTCTACCTCGAGGAAGGCCTCGCCTTCGACACCGACACCATGCGCTTCGTCTATTCCTCGATGACGACGCCCGAGCAGACCTACGATTATCAGATGGAGACGCGAGCCCGCACCCTGCGCAAGCAGCAGGACATCCCGAGCGGCCACGATCCCGCACACTACATCACGAAGCGACTGCACGCCCGCGCGCCCGACGGCGAGCAGGTGCCGATCTCACTGCTTTATCACAACTCGACGCCGCTCGACGGCTCGGCGACGCTCTTCATGACTGCCTACGGCGCCTACGGCGACGCCATGGACGCCGAGTTCGATCCGGTCCGCCTTTCGCTCGTCAATCGCGGTTTTGTCTTTGCAATCGCCCACGTTCGCGGCGGCGAGGACAAGGGCCGGAGCTGGTACACGGACGGCAAGCATCGCCGGAAGACCAACACATTCAACGATTTCATAGCCTGTGGCGAACACCTCGTGGCGGCCGGCTATACGCGCCGTGGCCACATTATCGCGCAAGCAGAATCCGCCGGCGGAATGTTGATGGGCGCGGTCGCCAACATGGCGCCGGACCTGTTTCTCGCCATCATCGCCGACGTCCCCTTCGTCGACGTCCTCAATACCATGCTCGACGCCACCCTGCCGATGACCCCCTCGGAGTGGCCCGAATGGGGCAACCCCATCGAAAACCGCGAGGATTTCGAGTTGATCCGGTCATATTGCCCCTACCAGAACGTCAGGCCGCAGAGCTACCCCCACATGCTCGTCAACGCGAGCCTTGCCGACCTCCGCGTCGGCTATTGGGAGCCGACCAAATGGGTGGCTCGCCTCCGCGACCACGACACCGGCGGCAGGCTAATCCTGCTCGACGTCAATATGACCGCCGGTCACTCGGGCGCCAGCGGCCGCTTCCAGCGTGTCTTGGACCTCTCGTTCGACTACGCATTCGCCCTTGCTGTCGCAGGCAAGGATGAGATGCCACCTACCGGCTGAATTCCAGGCCCCTTCCCGGACACCTCGTGCCAAACTACTCCTGCCTGGGCTTGCCTATTTGTGGTAAGCTGCGACAACCTGTCGTTAATCTGCCTGAACACGAGAAAAGCGAGAGCCGCCATGAAGTCCATCCTGCTTCCTGTCGAGCCGAACACCTGCATCGAGGCCTCCTTCGCAGCCGCAGGATTGCTGGCCGGCCGTTTCGAAGGCGAGGCCGAATGCGTCGCGCTGAAGCCCAGTGTCGTCGATTTCATCGCGCCCGATCCAGTCGTCGTCGTCTTGCCCCAAGCCGGCTTTACCGACGCCGAGGCTATCAAGATCGCACGCGAGCGCTTCGACACCTATGCCGCGGCCTCAGGCAAAGCACTGTTCCGCTGGAGTTCGCGCCAGCCGATCGACGATGCCGGCCTCGCCTCCCTGAGCCGCCTGTTCGACATCACGATCGTTGGCCGCCCCGGCGTCGGCCGTAACGAGCCACGAATGACGACGCTGGAAGCAGCCCTGTTCGAAGGCGGCCGGCCTATCCTGATGGTCCCCCCTGCCGTCCCGCGCAGCATCGGCACCAACATCCTCATCCACTGGAATGCGAGCACGGAGTCCGCCCGCGTTATTCACGACGCGATGCCAATCCTGCGCCATGCAGAGAAGGTCACACTGCTTTCAGTCGACGGCAACATGGTCGCGGGCCCCCGGCCCGCCGAGATGCTCGACTATCTGAGCCGCCACGGCATCAAGGGAACGGAGAGCCAGACCAAGCCGGCCGGAAAAGGCGGCGCAGGCGAAGCGATCCTGGCTGAAGCCCGAAAGATCGGCGCAGACCTCATCGTCAAGGGCGCTTACACACAGAGCCGCCTGCGGCAGATGATCTTCGGTGGCGCGACCCAGCACATTCTGCAGGCTTCCCATATCCCTGTGATTCTTTCTCACTGAAAGCCTTTGCATGAGATCAGACATCCTTGGCAGGCGATGCGGACCTCTTGCCGTCTCCATCGCCTTCGTGTTGACGGTTGCGGCCATCACGGTTTCAACACCCGGCGCGAGCGCCGCAACCTGCGCCGACGCTGAAGTCAGCGCCAAAGGCGAAGTGGCGAGCTTCAAATGGCTTGCCCTGGTCAAGGCCCGCGGCAATTGGCGCAGCAAGGTCCGCACGATTCCGAAACTCGGTGCGGACTACGCCAACTACGGGCGCGCGGAAAACCAGGTCGAGCGTTGCATCTCCGACCAGCGCTCGACCGTCTGCACGGTGACGGCGCGGCCTTGCCGGCCGTAAACGCGCAACAGTCGCGGCATCCCTTGCCCATGGAGCGGGGGTAAGTGAATTTCAGGCCGCGTGACGCGAATATTGCCCTTGACGCCGACGATAGCCAGAGACGATAAGGACGCTTCTGGGGCGCTTAGCTCAGCGGTAGAGCACTACCTTGACATGGTAGGGGTCACAGGTTCGATCCCTGTAGCGCCCACCAGCCATTCGAACCGGGTGCCGGAACGAGCGCGTCACAGCGCCGGGCCTGCTCACGGCGGAACAAAACGAACGAGCGTGTGATGAAGGTTAGAAATTCGCTGAAATCTCTGCGGGCCCGCCATCGTGACAACCGCCTGGTTCGTCGCAAGGGCCGGGTCTACGTGATCAACAAGACCCAGAAGCGGTTCAAAGCCCGCCAGGGCTGATCTAGCGCTGATTTGGATAGGCAGCACTCGGATAGGCCGTCCCCGAAAGGGTCGATCTATCCTGGTCGCCGGCTACGATCGTTTCCACGGACATGTCGGACGGGCACCTGGCGCAGGTGACCCGTCTTTTGCTGTTGCCTCGAGGCTCCCGGCGGCACTTTTTATCAGGCCTTCACCGCCGCCACCCGCACCGGCTTGCCCGCGAGCCAACCCTCGATGTTCTCGACCATTTCCGTGAAATACGTCACATAGTTTTCATGGCTCGCATAGCCGACGTGCGGCGTAACGATTACCTTGGAGGACGTGCGGAAGAAGTGCCCGGCCGGCAGCGGCTCTTCATCGAACACGTCGATGCCCGCGCCCCCGATCCGTCCTTCGCGGATCGCAGCAATCATCGCCGCTTCGTCGATCAATGGCCCGCGCGAGGTATTGATCAGATACGCCGTCGGCTTCATCAATGCGATGTCTTGCGCGCCCACGATCCCCTGCGAACGTGCCGATAGCTTGTAATGCACGGTGATGTAGTCAGCAGTACGGAACATTTCCTCCTTGCTGACCCGCTTGGCCCCGGCCTTGGCCGCTTGCTCGTCGGTCAGGTTCTGGCTCCAGCCCACGACATTCATGCCGAAAGCCTTGCCGAAACCCGCCACCTGGGCACCGAGATTGCCCAGGCCTATCACGCCGAGCGTCTTGCCCCGAACATCATGGCCGAGCGCGATCTGCCAACCACCGGACTGCACTGAATTGTGATGCGCCACGATCTGACGAGCGAGAGCTAGCACGAGACCGAACGTCAACTCAGCCGTTGCAAAGCGCGAAGATGCCGTCGTCGACACGACGATGCCTCGCTCTGCCGCAGCCCTTGTGTCCAGTGACGCGTGGACATGCCCCGTCGTCACGATGTGCTTCAGCGTCGGCAGCTTATCGATCAGCGACTTCCCGACGACCGTCCGCTCACGCATGATGCACAGAACGTCGACCGCCCCGAGCCGCCGTACGAGTTCGTCCTCGTCCGCGATATGGTCGGTGAAGGCGACAGCCTCGTGCGCCGCGCGGATGCGCGACCAGTCCGCCAGCGCGAAAGCGCAACCTTGATAATCGTCCAGCACGACGATGCGCATGTCCGTCCCCCTATTGCCGGCAGGCACTTCGCCGCCTTCATGGGAAACTGTCTGTCACACCGCCAGGCGGAAGAAAAGACCGGCCGCGCCCAGCCCGCGCTACCCCTTGCGGAACAGGCTGGTCTTCTTGAGCTCCTCGCCCAGCGCCTTCTTCTCCTCTGCGGTGAACGCAGGGAACGGCGGATAGGGATCGCCGAGCGGAATGTCGATCAATTCCATCGCCGCCTTCATGACAGGCGCCAGCCCCTTCGCCTGATACTTCGCCGGGAACAGCGCGAACTCGAGCTGCAGCTTCGCCGCCTTCTCAAAGTCCTTCGCATTGAACGCATCGATGATCTTGGCCGCGATGTAGCAAGCCGGCGGCGGCATCGTCGCTCCGGACCCACCCAGCATCAACGTGATCAGCAGCATCTGCATCGTCGTGAAGTAGCGCGCATGACCAGCCTGATCGATCTCCACGATCAGCCGCGAAACCCGGGCAAGATCGCGAGAGCTTTCCTTCACATACTTGACTTTGGGGATCTTCGTGATCGCGATCGTCGCATCCGGCCCCACGTCGGCACCTGGCCCCGGATTGAGATAAAGCAGCAAAGGCAGCGGCGATTTGTCGGCAATAGCCCCGAAATAATCGACCAGTTCCTGCGTTCCGGGCTGGCCGCCGTAGGGCCGCTGCGGGGCCAGAACCTGCACCGCCTCGGCCTTCAGGCTTGCCGCGAGATCGGCGAGCTCGAGCGCGATCTTGGTATTGGGATGCGAGATGCCGACCACCAGCCCGGAGCGCGTGCCGATCATCTCGGCAGTCCGCTTGATCAGCTCCTTGCGGTCGGCGAACGAAAGATAGTGGTATTCGCTCGTCTCTACGCCGCTGACGCTGATCATCGCGGCTTTGCAATCGTTGCAGATGTAATCGATTTCGCGCTCGAGCGCTTTCCAATCGACCGACAAATCTGACGGCTTGAAAGGCGTGAGCGGAGCAACGATCAAACCTGGCAATTTCATTTAGCCTCTCCCTGTGGAATATTCTTTCCTGGCCGCAACGATAACGGCCATGACGAAGCCGTCAACACAAAGCACCCATACGCTGAAGAAATGCAATCAAGTAGCCGCACGGCTGCTGACAGCAGTGACGTGGTTCGTTAGCATGGTGCATCGCACTAAACCTTCAATGGATGTCATGTCCTGGCCGGCATGCGCGAGGTCGGGCGCGACGGCTCGAGAAAGGTAGCCGGTGAGCGTTCAGGAACCACCGCAATTCACGCCTTCACAGGTGCTGGAAGCTGGCCGCCGCGCGGAAAAGGAAGGCCGCGTGGAATACGCGGTGCAGTTCTATCGTCATCTCGTGGAGAACTACCCGGGCTCGGGCGAATCGGCCGCCGCGATGAGCGCGCTGTCACGCCTCGGCACCAACCCCAATGCCAGCCTCGCCAACCGGCACGTTCCCCAACCGCCGTTTCCAGTGGCACCGCAGGCAGAACCCCGCTTCGACTTGTCGATGGGCGGTCCGCCCATGAACACCCCGTTCGAGCAAGGCCGGTCCTACGAGCCGCCATTCCAGCAGACCGCGGCCTACGCTCCAGCCCAACAAGCCTCGACCCCACCCCCGTACGCTCCCAGCGAAGCCTATGACGAGCAGACGCTGATGGTCGAACTCCCGCGTAGTCCACGGGACTACCGCACGGGCCGCTTCCTCGCGCGCATGTTTACCTGCTCGGCGGCCTCGCATCCTTGTCTGGTATCGCAGTCCTCGTGCTCTCCGTCGTGATGCCGAAACTCGTCTCAGCGCTCCCGCTGATCGGCACAGCGGGGTCTTTCACTTCAATTCTGCTCATTTTTGGAGGGCTGTTCCAGGTGATGGTCGGACAAGTCGTCCGAGCGGTACTCGACCATTCCATCGCGGCTCGGGACTTCGCAGCGGTGACGAGGCCTGAAGCTGAAGCACGGTATGGCAGCCCGCCAAGACGCTCCCGGCGACGCTGATGTTATTTTCGCAAAACTTGGTTCATAAATGTGCCCACCGGTGCGCTACATGATGCAATCGAGGGACGATTTCGATGAGCGAAACGACAGTCGGCACGGCGCCGGGGGCGAAGCAGCCTTCGGTAACGCCGCAGGCCGCAGCCATCCTTGAGACCCGCATCTCCCATTGGCGTTTTTTGCAGTACGCTGTGGGTTTCTGGCGCGGCAGCGACAAGAGAACCGCCTGGACCTGGACGCTTCTTGCAATCGGCTTGATCCTCGTCACGCTCGCCATCAGCATCGGCATCAACCACTGGAACCGCCTGTTTTTCGACAGCCTGGAGAAGAAGCAAGGTGATCGCTTCCTTCCCTTGCTCGGCGCCTTCGCGGTTCTCATCATCGTCGGCGCCATGTGTGCCTCCGCGATGGTGCGCTGCCGGATGTCGCTGCAGGTATCGTGGCGCGCCTGGCTGACCCGCCAACTCACTGCCAAATGGCTCGATGACCAGCGCTTTTATCGCCTCGCCATCACCGACGACAAAGGCCTCAACCCGGAATACCGCCTTGCCGACGAGGTACGGCTGGCGACCGAGCCTGTCGTGGACCTCGCAATCGGATTCATCAATTCTGTTCTATCCGCCGTCGCTTTCGTCAGCATCCTCTTTACGGTCGGCGGCGCGATCACGATCCCCCTGGGCGACCAGCAAGTGACGGTTCCCGGCTACATCGCCGTAGCTGCGGTCTTGTATGCCTTCCTCGTCTCGTCGCTGATGATGATCATCGGCAATCCTCTCGTCGGCAAGGTGGAGAAAAAGAACGAAGCGGAGGCACAGTTTCGCTACGAGATGACGCGTGTGCGCGAAAACGCCGAGACGATTGCTCTCGTCAAGGGCGACGCCGACGAGAAGCAACGCTTGTCGGCCACCTTCGAGCGCACTGTTAAAAGCTGGAAGGACGTGATCGTCCAGAACGCGCGCCTGACATATGTACTGAACGCAAGCGCATTCTTCGCTCCAGTCGTGCCCCTGTTGCTCGCCACACCGAAATACATGAGCGGCTCGATGACGCTCGGCGAGGTGATGCAAGTCGCCGCCGCATTCATGTCGGTGCTCGGCGCATTGAACTGGTTCACCGACAATTACGTGCGGCTATCCGAATGGGCAGCGTCCGCCCGTCGGGTCGACGAGCTCTACGTCGCCCTCGAGCTGGTCGGCGGCAGTGACCGAACAGAAAAGGTCGGCCCGATCAAAATCGAAAGCCGCTCCAGTCAAGGCGTCCGCATAGAGAACCTCTCGATCATCCACCGGGATGGCCGCGTCATGATCGCCGACGCCGAGCTGGATATCCTGCCGGGCGAGCGCATCCTTCTCGGCGGCGAATCCGGCACCGGCAAGAGTACCCTCGTGCGTGCCATCGCGGGTTTGTGGCCATGGGGTGAAGGCCGCATCCTCCTCCCCGCAGACACAGACGTCGCGTTCGTGCCGGAGCGTACATACATTCCCCAAGGCACGCTTCGCGAGGTCCTGGCCTATCCCCACAACGGCGGCACAGTCGAGGATGCCAAGGCCGTCGAAGCGCTCAAGGCCGCGGGCCTGGGCCACGTCGCCGACAACCTCGACAAGGTCGACCGCTGGGAGCAGGTGCTTTCTGGCGGCGAGCGCCAGCGCCTCGCGGTCGCGCGACTGCTGCTGCAGCGCCCGCAAGTCATCGTAATGGACGAGGCGACCGCAGCGCTCGACGTCGACACCGAGCAACGCTTGCTCACGCTGTTGTTCGAGGCACTGCCGGACAGCACCGTGATCAGTGTCGGCCAACGCGAGGGACTGCAGGAACTGCACACTCGAACCTTGTCTCTGACGCGGCATCACACCGGCGCACGCATCACCCAGACGCGAGCGGGCAGACATCGGCCGCGCTGGAACAAGATCAAGTCCGTCGCCTCCAAGACGCGGAGCCGGCTCAAGGAAATGCGCATCCTCCGCCGCAACAAAAAGGGCCAGATCGAGGAGGTCGAGCCGACTGTTTGATGTCGTCTCCCCGCGTCCCCGCGCAGCCGTTACTGCGCCTGGATGTCGAGATCTTTCGCCAGCACGCGCCACGCCGCCTGCTGCTCCGCAATGAACTTCGCGGTGCTCTCGGGCGTGCCAGCGCCGTCTGTCGCCAGCCCGATGTCGATGAGACGCTTCTGCGTCGCCGGCAGCTTCAGATACTCGCCGACCGCCGCGTTCACTTTCTGCACGATCGGCGCTGCAACGCCCTTCGGCGCCACCACGACGAACCACCCGTCCATCTGCACGCCCGGCAACGTTTCGTTGATCGCCTGCACGTCTGGCATCGACGGAAACCGCGTCGACGACGTCACGGCAATCGCACGCAACTGGCCCGTCTGCATGAATGGCGAGGCAACCGCGATCGAACTGACCAGCACCGGCAGCACGCCCGACGCCGCGTCCTGAACCATCTGCGCCGCCGACCGGTAGGCGACTTCGGCGATGCCGGCCCCTGAGTGCTTGTTCAACAGCCGCCCAGCAAACACGGCGGCCCCCGCCGTCGCATCCGCGCCGTACGACACCTTGCCGGAGTTCGCCTTGGCGTACGTGATCAGCTCCGCGAGATTCTTTGCCGGTACCGCTGCGTTCACACTGATCATTTGTGGCGCGAGGTTCGCCACGATCGCAACCGCCGTGAAGTCCGCTGCCGGATCATACGGTAGCTTCTTGAAGGTGACGATGTTGCTGGCGAGGCCCGACGTATTCGTGAACAGGAACGTGTAGCCATCCGGGTCGGCCGTCGCCGCCGCCTGATGTGCCGGAATGCCCGAAGCACCAGCGCGGTTTTCCACGAACATCGTACCACCGATGCGCCGGCCCACGTCCTCGGCCAACAAGCGCGCCATCACGTCCGTGGCAGCGCCAGGTCCAGTCGGAACGATCAGTTTGACAGGGCGCTCGGGCCAATTCTGAGCTCGAACTCCGCCGACCCAAGCCATTGAAGCAACGGCCGCGACCGTAAGAACGCTGCGCAATCCCATGACTTCCCCCCAACGCGATTACGTGCACGCGAGCGAACAGCCGCTTGCAGCCGCTACTTTTTCATTGCTGCGACAGCATCGAGGTGTTCCTGAAGCACGCCTGGCAGTTCCTCGGGGTGCCGCCGTCCGAACCCACAATAGGCCGCGACGCCGAACTCGGGCAGATACTTCCGCGCCACCCGAAGGCGCTCCCCGAAGTTGTCCATGTTGTGGATCATGCCGAGGTAGATCTTCGCGCCCTGCGGCTTCAGATCCGCAAATGCCGTGTAGTAGGCGTCATCGGTTCGGTTCAGCACGGGAATGTGCATCCAGTCGACCTTGCGACCGGCCTCGGCGATGAATGCGTTGGCAAGCACCACAACCCTGTCCGCGCTGTCGGGCGCAAAGCGCGGCCATCCCCCGAGCGTACCGAAGCACAGGTGGAAGCCGAGCTGCACGCTCTCGGGAATATCGCGCGACATCTCGCGGATCTGCGGCACGTTACGCTCGAGCGCCCCCTCCGCCGGTACCCCGGGCACGCCACCGTAGACGTCCTGAAGTTCCGTCGAGCAATCCCACTGGATCGCCAGATCTTCTGGCGGAATCTGTTCGATCATCGCCGCAACCTCGGCTTTGACGGCGTCGATGTAGCCCGGCCGTACCTTGGCGAGGTCACCAGGATGCGGAAACACGCGCGGTGGCAACGCACTGACCGCCGTGGGGATCGACACCTGAAAGCGCAAATGCTTCGGGATGGAGCCCTTCTCCTTGAGGCTCTTGAAGAAATGATAGGAATTGACGGCATCCTGATAGAATCCGAGCCGCCATCCAGCGTGCCCGAACACCACCTTGTCGACGCCTTCCCGCACCTTGAAGTTCCAGTTGTCGCTGGCGTCGTGCGGATAGATGCGCTCCACGCCGTCGTCGCGGCGCGGCCGCTGGATGATCTCGAGATCGGGATGGATCGCCAGCACCTGGAAATGGACGCGCGTAATCCAGAAGCGACGCCAGCCGACCTCGCCGTCCGGCAACGTGTGGAGATGCTGGCCGAGCGGGCCCCCGAACATTTCCATCGCCTCGGGGATCGAATGATGCGGGATGCTCCCGATCAGCATCACATCGTCGCTCATCGATCCTCCTTGGACCGGGCTGAACCGACAAATGCCGCACCCGCCCGCATTCCTTGTTCGTGAGTGCCGCCGTGTGGCAGCCTCACTCCGCAGCCATTGCGCGCGTTGTGTCGAATACGCTCTTGGGCACCATGACCTGCCCCTGCATGATGGGCCTCGCCGTCCGCAGGATGCCGCAGACGACATCCATCGTCGGCCCTGTGCCTTTTGTCGTCAGCACCACGTCGACCATGCCAGTGGGATGCTCGATCCACACCGTACGCGGATTGCCCGGCGGCATACGTGTCAGCTCGTAGGCAACCGAACCTTCGAGCGCGCAAGCAGTCGCGACGCAACAGGCCCCCGTAACAGCGTGCGCGGCATGTAGCGCGTGCGGCGTCAGATACCGTGACGTGATCGCGCCGGTGCCGCGCGGCGGCGACAGCAGGCCGACCTTCGGAATTACCTTGTCGCTGACGTCGCCGAACGTCATCCGCCGTCCAGCTTCGAGCCGCAGCTTCTCGATACGAGCGAGCAGCTCCTTGTTGCCGTCGATCTCCTTGCGCCCTTCGGTGCCCGTCAACCCCACGTCCGTTGCGCGCAGCAGCATCATCGGCATACAGACATCGACCAGTGAAACATCGATGCCGTCGATTTTCTCCATTGCAAGACCCGTAGGCAGCATCTTGCCGGTCTTGGAGCCGATGATGTCCATGAAATTGAGCAGCACAGGCGCGGCCGTACCGGGCACGCCATCGATGCGCGCGTCGCCTTCATAATTGACCTCGCCGCCCGGCGTCTGGATCACCGCCTCGATCTTGCTCTGCGTATTGACATCGAAGATCACGACGCGCGTCTCACCGTCCTTCGCTTTCACGATGCCTGTCTCGATCGCGAATGGCGCAACACCCGAAAGCATGTTGCCACATGACGGGTTCGTGTCGACGATCGGTTTGCTGATATCGACCTGGCAGAAGTGGTAATCGACATCCACGCCCGGCCGCGACGACTTGCCGACCACGGCGACCTTCGAGGTCAGTGTATCGGCACCACCCAACCCGTCGATCTGACGCGGGTCCGGCGACCCCATTGCCGCGAGCAGGAACCGGTCACGCGTCTCGCGGTCTTTGGGCAGGTCATCGAGTTTGAAATAGGGCCCCTTGGAGGTACCACCGCGCATGTAGAGGCAAGGCACACCGACCATGTTCTTCATATCGGGCTTCTCCCTATGTGCCAGCGACCGCCAGCCGATCAAAATTCGCCATCTCGGGCGTAGATCTCCCCGCGCCCCTGGTCAAGCCAATCGCATGATCCTTCCGCTCAATCCTGCCGGCACGGCGTTGCCCGATAGTCCCCCCCTCTGCTGCTGAGCGCCTTGCAGGCCAGAGGCTCCCACCGTCGCGGCAATGAAGGCGAAAGGCCCGCGTCAGGACCGCGCGGAAGCGCCAAGGCCGAGCATGTCTCGGAGGTAACGATGGCTGTACTCTCGTTGGAACAACCCTCGCCGCTGCAATTCCGGGACGAGCAGATTGACGATATCGTCGATGCCGTCGGGGAGCATATCGACCATCATGGTGAAACCGTCGGCAGCCTGTGCCGCGAGCCGCTCCTCCATGGCGTCGGCCACCATCGCAGCGGTGCCCACGATATGGTGATGCGAGCTCGGCGCGCGCGACAACACTTCGCGTGTCGTCAGCTTCTCCGAGGTCGCCAGATCGATGATGCTGCGACGCCAGCCTATACCGTTCTTGAGTTCCTCGTCTGGCGGGAACTCGGCAACCGGGAACGGCCGATCGAGATGATCGCCAAGCAGCGCAGGGCTCACGCCGCAGATCCGCGCCATCACCGCGAGCTGATAATCGAGCGGCAGCGCACCGTCGAGCGCCGCTTTCTTGCGCTTCGCCTCTTCCAGGTTCGCGCCCAGGACGACGTTCATGCCGGGAAGGATCTTGATCGAATCGGGATGACGCCCGTGCCCTTCTGCGCGCCGGCGCATGTCCGCGCGGAACGCTTTCGCGCCTTCTGTGGTGTGCTGGGCCGTGAAGACCACGTCGGCAAATCGCGACGCCTGGTCTCGCCCCGTGGGAGAGGATCCGGCATGGAAGATCACCGGCCGGCCCTGGCGCGAGCGAGGGAAGGGAAGCGGCCCGCGCACCGAGAAATTCTCGCCTTTGTGGTTGATCGCATGGATCTTGGCGGGATCGGCGAACACGTTGTTCTTCTTGTCGTCGACCAGCGCGTCCCGGTCCCAGCTTTCCCACAGCTTGATCACGACATCGAGGAACTCGTCCGCCCGGCTGTAGCGCTGCGGTGCTTCCGGGTGGCTGCCTGTGCCGAACATCTCGGCCGCAACCGCGTGCGCCGTCGTCACGCAGTTCCAGCCCACGCGACCCTTCGAGAGATGATCCACGGTCGCGAAGCGGCGGGCCAGATCGTAAGGCTGATTGTAGGTCGTCGATGCCGTGCCGACGAGACCGATCCGGCTGGTGACGGCCGCCATAAAGGATAGCACGGAAGCGGTATCCATCGCGCCGCACGGGCGTGCCGCGCCGACTTCCTGGTTCGTGATCTGCTCGGCGAGAAATACGACATGCAGCTTGCCTTCCTCGGCCTTGCGTGCAATCGCCGCGTACATTTCCGGAGAGACGTAGTCGGAGGAAGGACCTTTGCGAACGCGCCATGCGCCGGGTTGATGCCCGAGGCCATGCATGAGCGCGGCGGACAAAATCATCTTCGGTTCTTCTCCCAAAAACTCCTCCTATGCTTCAAGAATTGTCGGCCAAGGAAGGACACATGGTGCCAAGGACACATGGTCCCTATGAGCTGCTGAAGCGCGAACACCTGAAAGTGTCATCGCTTTGCATGTAAGCCACTCAGGCTATCCAAGGGCCGCAGCTTGTGCCTCGGTCGCTCTGGCCCACTCATCCCCATCGTCGACTATCAGCCATGCTACCAGTAAGCAACCGAACCGCAAGGGCACCTGCACGCCCCCGGCGAAGAACGAGCGCCCGGCCTTCTCACCTCTCCAAAATCAAGTTCCCGAACGTATCCACGCGGCCCAGCCATCCCACCGGAATCACCGTCGTCGCGTCGAACTGCTCGACGATTGCCGGTCCGGCAACCGACGTTCCGACATCGAGCTTGTCTCGCTCATAAACCGTTGCCATCGTCGCGGTCTTGGCGTCGAAATAAACCTCGCGCGCGCCCTTGGCGGCATCCGCCACAGGACGCGGACGCTCAGGAGCAGCCAGCGCTTTAGGCACATACTTCGGCACCGGCACGCGAACGCGCACGCGATAACTGACCACCTCGACCGGCCTCTCCTTGGCCGCGTGCCCATGGATCTGCGCATGTCGAACGTCGAACCGTTCCCGCGCCTCGGCCAGAACCGCCGCCGTGATCTCGCCTTGACCAAGCCCATCCAGAGACGTGCGCAACTCGTAGCCCTGCCCGGTGTAGCGCAGGTCCAGCTCGCGATGAAACCGCGCGGTCGCGGCATCCATGCCTTCGCTGGCGAGTTCCTCCCGCGCCTTCGCTTCCAGCACTGAGAAGATCGCTGCTGCTTCGCGAGTGTCCACCTCGGCCAATGGCTTCAGACCCGAGCGGATGTAATCGTGCACGACATCCGTGCATAAAAGCCCCAGCGCCGAGAACGCACCCGGCCGCGGCGGCACCAGAATACGCCGCATGCCGAGTTCCGTGGCGACCGCCGCCGCATGAACAGCCCCAGCACCTCCGAACGGCAGCAGCGTGAACGACGTCAGATCGACCCCGCGCTTGGCCGCGAACACCCGCACCTCGTCGGCCATCCGCATATCGACGATCCGCCGGATCCCCTCCGCCGCAGCGAGCACCGAAAGCCCCAGCGGCTTGGCGACATGCGTCTCGAGTGCTTTGCGAGAGGCCGCCACATCGAGCTTTTGCTTGCCGCCCAGGAAGTAGTCCGGGTTGAGATAACCGCACGCGACGTCGGCATCGGTCACCGTCGGCCACTCCCCCCCGCGCCCGTAGCAAGCGGGTCCCGGTGTCGCGCCCGCACTCTGCGGCCCAACCGTAAGGAACCCCGCGCCATCGACACCCGCGATCGAGCCACCGCCTGCCGAAATCGTCGTCATGTCGAGTGCCGGCACGTCGATCTGGCGCCGCGCGATCACGCTTTCCGTCGTCTCGAGCGGTAACCCACCTTCGATGAATGCGATGTCCGCCGACGTGCCGCCCATATCGAGCGTGACGATACCGGCATATTGCGTCGTAGGGTGCGGTAGCGAAGCGTACCGCACCGCATCGGACGCGCCCGGTGCGGTGCGCGCTGACGCGCTACCGCACCCTACGGACTCCAGATATGCCGCCGCCTGCGCACCCGCCGCCGGCCCCGAGAACAGGGTGTGCACCGTCTTCGCACCGGCCACCGCAGCCGAGAACGGCATCACGCCGCCATTCGACTGCATCAGGAAGCGCTGGCCGGTCGTCACCCCCTTCTCGTCGAGCCCTTTGCCTAGATGGCCGATGTACATCACCATCACAGGCTCGAGATAGGCATTGAGCAGCGTCGTCGAGAGCCGCGACCACTCGCGGATGCGCGGCAGAACTTCCGACGATAGCGACACCGAAACGCCCGGCATTTCCTCAGTCAGGATCTCGCGCGTCCGCGCCTCGTGCTCGGGATGCATATACGAAAATATGTAGCTCACCGCGACCGATGCGACGCCCGCCGCCTTCAACGCGCGCGCCGCCTGCCGCACGTCGTCCTCGGCTAGCGGCACGAGCACATTGCCCTGCCAGTCCACGCGCTCGGATATCTCCCGCGTCCGGCTCTGCGGCGCGATCGGCTCGGGCTTCTGGTAATAGTAGTCGAACAGATTGCCGTCGCGCGCCTGCGCACCGACTTCCTGGACGGCCCGAAAGCCCTTGGTGATGAGCAACCCGACCTTGGCCCCGCGCATCTCCAGCAGCGCATTGGTCGTGATCGTCGTGCCGTGCGCGAAGAACTCGATGTCTCCAGGCGCAATGCCTCTCGCGATGAACCGCGATACGCCGTCGAGAACGCCCAGCGCCGGATTGGCCGGCGTGCTCGACACCTTCTCGACCATCAGCTCGCCGCTCACCGCATCGAGCAGCATCAGGTCCGTATGTGTGCCGCCGACATCGACGCCCAAGCGATAACGAGCAGGCTGATCCGTCATATTGCAACCTATGTTCTCCCCCTCGCCTGCGCTTCAGGCGGGGAGGGGGCGGGGATGAGAGGCCGCAAAGTGACCCGAAAGATTCCAATACGCAATGTGGCGCGAGTGTCCGCCCTGCTGCCCGATCCACCCTCGCAAACGAAGTCAGCGAGGCCTAGTGCATCAACTGGCCGCCGTCGACGTTGATCGTCTGCCCGGTGATGAAGGCGCTGGCGTCGCTGAGCAGGAACAGCACCGTCCCCACCAGATCGTCGGGCACCTGCGGCCGTTTGAACGAGCGCGTCTGCTCCTGGCCGCCGAGATAGTTGGACGACGACGTCGCCATCTGCGTCTCGCTCAGTGTCAGCCCCGGCGTCACCGCGTTGACCCCGATGTTGTCGTCGCCGACCTCGCGCGCCAGCGACCGCGTCAATCCGATCACGCCGGCCTTCGAGGTCGAATAGTGCAACCGGTTCGGCGTGCCGTGCCAGAACCGCCCCGACGAGATGTTGACGATCCGCCCCGACTTCTGCTGCTTCATATGCGGATAGACCGCCCGGCAGCACAGGAAGATGCCGCGCAGGTTGACCGCCATCACGCGGTCCCACTCGTCGATCGGGATCTTGAACCAGTCGCCGCGGGGCAGCGCGCTCATCAGCGAAGCGTTGTTGACGAGCCCGTCCACCCGGCCCCACTTCGCCACCGTCTTCTCCACCATCGCCTCGACCGCGACGGCGTCGCTGACGTCAGTCGCGATCGCCAGCGCCTCGCCTCCCGCCTTCACGATTCCCGCCGCCACCTCTTCGGCTTCCTTCGCCGCGATATCAGCCAGCACGACTCGCGCGCCCATTTCGGCGAGCCGCTGCGAATAGACCTTGCCGATACCCGTGCCGCCGCCGGTCACGATGACGACCTTGTCCTTCAGACTGAACGCCGTCGCCGCATTGAAAGCCGTCATGGCCAACTCCCCGTTCCTCAGACATCGCCGGATGTCTTGTCTAGTGTGGCGTCGCGCCTAAATTTGACTGATGGGCGCGGCAAGGATGGTGTCAATTAAGGCGCGATGAACGCCACACTAAGCATATTATTTATCTAGATGCCCTCGTGTCGCGCCAAAATCGAACCCGGTCGCGGCCATGATACGATTCTGGCGCGACGGGCCACTAGTCACTCGAAGCCTATTTTTCATTGACGATCTGGTTGTAGCGCTCGATCACGGCTTTCGGCGTTCGCGCCGCCTCCGAGATGAGAGCCAGTACGCGCTCACCATCGACGAGATCGCCGGGATAGCCGATCTTGACAGCATCGGCCATGAACTCGGCGTCCTTGCCCATCGCCATGAAGGCAGCGCCGATCGCCTTGGCACGGTCGGGCGGCATCTCGGCCGGACCGGCAAATGGCAACGCCATGAAGAACGGCATCTCCGCAAACGCGACCAGTGCCTTGTCCTCGTCGCTGGCGACGAGCTCACGCGCTGTGGGTACATCTGGCAGCTCGGGATGGCGCGAGACCCGCGCGAACTGCACCAGCGTGCGGACCTTGTTCGTGCGCCACATGTCGCCGCCCATGCCGGACTTCAGCACGCTCATGTCCGCGACCTGACCGTCAACCTCGTCGCGCAACTGGGCGAGTGTGATGTCGTTGGCGCCGGGGAAGCCACGCACGATCGAGATATCGAGCTTCAGCACGTCGCGCGCGACGAGCGCCAGCATCAGGTTCGTCGAGCCCGCAATGTTCGCCCCGAAGATCGCTTTCTTCCCTCCGCCTCTCAGCTCCGCGACGTTCTGCACGGAATGCTGGGAGTTGATGAACATGAGATAGGCATCGGTCGCGTAGCCGGAAAGGCTGCCGAACTTGGCATTGGGATTTCCCATCAGCGCAATCTGCGGGATTGCCCTCTGCAACACGCCGACCAGCGTACCGTCTTTCTCCGAGGCGTGCGCGAAGCGATTTGCCAGCCCAATGCCGCCGGCCGTCGGCTGGTTCTGAACGACGACGCTGGGACCGCCGGGAATATGACGGCCGATATGACGAGCGATGAGGCGCGCCCCGGTGTCATAGTAGCCGCCGGTGGAGAACGGCACGACCAGCGTGACGGTGCGGCCTCTGTAGAACTGCTCGATCGTCTGAGCCTGTGCCCACGACGTTCCCCAAACCAGCGTGGCGAGCCCAAGCCCCCACACTGCGACCGCTACGCCCCGAACCATGCAGTACCACTCCCCGGACCTTCGGCTGAAGAATAGGTAACGAAGTGGCGCACGCCAAGCGCGGCCGGACGCTGTTAGTCCTTGCCTCTGAAATAGTCGGGCCACGCCTGCGGTCCCCAGCTCAGTCCGGCGTCCGCGCGCTTCCAGACCTTCGGCCGCTGCGGATTGTCCTTGTGCCACGGGCGCGGCTCGAAATAGCCCAGGCTCTCGTCCGGCATCTGATCGAGGCTCGTGTAGCACTCGACGATCTGATCGTCGGGGTTGCGATGGTAGATGAAGATGTTGTGCCCGATCCCATGCCGTCCAGGCCCCCACAGGATCGGCATGCACTTCTGGCCGAGCAGGTCGCACGCATTTCCGATGTGCGACCAGTCCTTCAACTCGAACGCGACGTGATGCAGCTTCGCCGACTTCGCCGCAGCAAAGTTGACGGTGTGATGATCCGGCCCGCAACGCATGAACACGAAGAAGTCTTCCATCCAGTCCGACACCCGAAAGCCCAGAACACGCTCATAGAATGCGCATTGCAGCTTCACGTCCGGGCACGTGAATGCGATATGCCCGAGCTTCAGCGGCGAGATGCCCCCCGTCTGCCGTCTCTC
>CANJPN010000016.1 GCA_947475855.1 Bradyrhizobiaceae bacterium | reverse complement strand
GCCGGCCGTCTCGGCATCGCCTACAGCTGGAACAGCGTTGGCAAGCTCGTGGAAACGGTCGGCCCTTCGGCGGCCAAGCACATCCTGTTCACGGCAAAGCGCTTTCCCGCCGCCGACGCACTGCGGATGGGCCTCGTCAACCAGGTCGTGCCGGCCGCCGAGCTAGAAGCGACCGTACGCGACCTCGCCAACACCATCGCGGGCAATGCACCTTTGAGCCTCATCGCCGCCAAGCGCGCCGTCAACGAGTTGGTGAAGGACCCGGCCGATCGCGACGAGGCGGGCGCCAAGGCAGCCGGCGCGCGCGCGATGGCAAGCGAGGACTTCAAGGAAGGCCGCAACGCATTCATGGAGAAGCGCAAGCCGGTCTGGAAAGGCCGGTGAACGCCAGCAGCCTTTGGGAACCGGCCGCCGCGAGTGCCCGTTCATCCAAGTAGCGCATCGCAGTTGCGGAGGACCGGCACCTCGGCAACAATCACCGGGACGCATTAACCGTATTGCGCCCAATTGCCATCTCACCGGTGCTCCCATGACCTCCGTCGCCACGAAGCTCAAGAATTCCAGCATGTTCTCGCGGATCAGCGAGGCGGCCCTGGCAAGCCTCATCGAGAACGCCATACAGGTCAGCGGGGAGGCCAGCGCACGGATCTCGGCAAGGCCTGCCGATGTCATAATCGTGCTCGACGGCGGTATCGAGATGAAGAGCCGGGAGGGCAAGCTGCTCGCCCGCGTGAATGCCGATCGTGGAGCAGGCGAGCCTGGCGTGCTGCATGCCGTGCCACCCGGCGCGCATCTCACGCTGACACGTAAGAGTGACGTGCTGGTCGTCGATGGCGCCGTGCTCGACGAGGTGCTCAGCCATGCGCATCAAAACCACAGTATCGCCTCGTTGGAGGACGGCGTCGGCAGCCGCGTGGCAAGCCTAATTCACACGCAGCCCTTCACGCAGATGACGCTCGACCAGATCTGCCACTGCGCTGAAGCGATGACGCGGCGCGCCGTCAATGCCGGCGAGGACGTAATCCGCTACGCCGGCACCGGCGATGCGTTCTACGTGATCGAGACGGGCGAGGCCGAGGTGTGGCGGCCCGACCCGCGAAACGGCCAACCGGTAAAGGTAGCGACGCTTTCGGCGGGCGCATGCTTCGGCGAGGAAGCGCTGCTGCGAGGGGGCCTGCGGAACGCAACCGTGCGGATGTCGAAGCCCGGCAGCCTGCTGTGTCTCGCCGTCTCCGACTTCGACCAGTTGATAGCGAGCCATTTCGTCAACGAGATTTCGCCGGATATCGCCAACAGCATGGTTTCACGACGGCAGGCCGAGCTGATCGATTGCCGCTACGACGACGAGCACGCGGCCTGGCGTATTCCAGGCAGCCGCTCGATGCCGCTGGAAAGCGTGCGATCCCAGGCGCTACAGCTCGACAAGGGCCGCAGCTACATCGTCTATTGCCGCACCGGCAAGCGCAGCCGCGCGGCTGCATTTCTGATGCGCCAGCTCGGACTCACTGCCACTGTCCTGCGTGGCGGAATGGCGGAATGGCCCTACGCCATCGAAGGCATACGCGACGACGAGCATGGCGTGCCATCCCTATAGAGGTTCGTCGCGAAACCTCGACAGGAAACCGAGGCGCCGCATGGGGCCTTCTGATTGAGGGAGGAGTTTATGCTCGACAGCAAACTCGCTCGCGTCGCAATGCTCTGTGCATTCGTCTTCCCGGTGTTCGCGTCAGAACTAGCCGGCGACGCTGGCCAGGCACACGCGCAAGACTATCCCACCAAGCCGATCCGCTTCATCATTCCGTTTCCACCTGGGGGCGGCACCGACTTGATGTCGCGCGTGCTGGCTGCACGCGTCACCGAGCAGACGCGCTGGAATTTCCTGATGGAGAACAAGCCCGGCGTCGGCGGGTCGCTCGGTGTGGAGCAAGCCGCGCGTGCGGCGCCGGACGGCTATACGATCGTGATGGGGCAGGCGAGCAACCTCGCGCTGAACCCGTCGATCAATCCGAAGCTCGCCTATGATCCGGTGAAGGATCTCCAGCCCGTCTCGATGGTCGCCATCGGACCGCTGATGCTAGTTGGCTCGGCGGGTAGCCGGATCACGTCGTTGGCAGCGCTTCTGTCAGAGGCGAAGGCCAATCCCGGCCGCGTTCTGTTTGGCTCGCCAGGTAACGGCACACTGGGGCATCTGGGTGGCGAATGGTTCAACCGAGCCGGTGGGGTGAAACTCGAGCACATCCCCTATCGCGGTGCGGCGCAGGCCCTGACCGATGTGTTGGGTGGGCGGCTCGACCTCTATGTCTCGACGGTTCCGGCCGCCCTGGGGCAGATCAAGGCTGGCAAGCTCAGAGGGATCGCAGTGATGGGTCTCACGCGGCATCCGGATCTTCCCGATGTGCCGACGGTGGCGGAAGTTGTATCTCCCAATTTCGAGGTCGCCAACTGGTACGGCGTTCTCGTGCCGGCGGCGACGTCAGCGCCAATCGTAGCGCGGCTCGGCGCCGAAATCCGAAAGGCGCTCGAAAGCGCGGAAGTGCGGGAGAGGCTGGCAGCCGAAGGAGTTTTTGCGCGTGGCAGCACGCCGGAGGGGATGCTCGCCCACATCAAGGCCGAGATCGCCAAATGGGCGCCGGTCATCCGGGAGAGCGGCGTCAAACTGGAGTAGCGGGAAACACAGCACTAGGTTGCTCGACCTGCTGCGCTGAAGTCCTCTTTGCAAACCCGCTCCCACGTACTACTAGGGGCGCTGACAAATGGAGGATGTTTCATGCCCACGATGACCAACACACGCCGCAAGCAGATCCAGGCCAAACAGCGCAAGGCCAAGAATGCACAAAAGCGCGAAGCCAAGATCGCAAAGCGCGAGCGCAACAAGGCTGCTTGAGTCGTAGCCCGCGAAGACTGGGCCGCATAGGAAGCGGCCTGGCCTCGCTTTGCCTATCCGTGTTGCCCCGTCTATAGGAGCCCGCGCGACAGCATCGTCGCGCCGAGGCAGGCGAGACCGATCAGTACCCATCGCCGGAAGGTCTCGATCGAGAGGCCGGAGCGCACCACCTGCCCCAGGCCCATGCCGGCGAATGCCGCGGCGACTGCGGTTGCCGCAGGCACGGCGGCTTCCACCCATAACGCGCCGTGCACGCCCAGGCCCAGCGCCAGTGCGAACGCCGACGTGAACGCGGTGATGCCGATCGCCTGGACCATCTCGTTCTTGTCGAGTTCCAGCGCCTGCAGGAACGGCACGGTGGGCACGACGAACACGCCCGTGGTCCCGCTGATGATGCCGTTGGCGAGGCCCGCGGCCGCGCCGATCAGGCCCTCCCAGCGCGGCGGGACGCGCAATTTCGTGCCGTAAAGCGCATGCAGCGAATAGGCGATCAGCGCCGCGCCGAGTGCCGCCACCGTGAAGCGAACATCGGCCCTCGCCACGACGCCAGCGGTCGCTATCGTGCCGACGACGACCGAGGCCAGCATCGGCCATAGGCGACGGAGCATCATCAGGAAGCCCGGGCCGATCAGCATCTGCCAGATGTTGGTCAGGATCGCCGGCAGCACGACGATCGACGCCGCCTGTACCGGCGCCATGAACAGCCCCAGCAGCCCCGTCGCGATCGTCGGCAGACCGAGGCCGATGACTCCCTTGATCCAACCCGCGAACGTGAAGATGAGCGCGACGATCGCAAGAAGGGGCCAGTCGATCACCATCAAACAGCTCCGCCTACAACATCACCTCGATCAGGCGAGGGCCTTTCTCGCGGCAGCCGCTTGAGAAGGCCTTGCAGAATTCTTCCGTGGTGGAGACGCGGGTCGCTGGCACGCCCATCCCCTTGGCGAGGGAAGTGAAGTCGAGCTCGGGCTTGTCGATGGTCAGCATCGCGGAGGCGCGCGGCCCCGGCGTTCCGGCAAGCACGCCGGCAAACTCATTGCGCAGGATCTGATAGGCGCGGTTGGCGAAGATCACGGTCAGCACGTCGAGTTGTTCGCGCGCTTGGGTCCACAAGGCTTGGATCGTGTACATCGCGCTGCCATCGCCGGTCAGGCAGATCACCTTACGGTCGGGGCAGGCTACTGCAGCTCCGGTTGCCACCGGCGGGGAGTAGCCAATCGAGCCGCCCATGTTCTGGATCATATCGTGCGGCGCGGCCCCCGCTGTGACGCCCATGGTCTCGCGTCCGGTCGTGACGGATTCGTCGATGACGATGGCGTTCTCGGGCGTGAGCACGGCAAGGGCTTGCGCGATGCTGGCCGAGTTGAGCGGCCCTGTCGGCATCAAAGTCTCCACCTTCGGCTGCAGCTTGGCGTCACCAGCTTTCGCACCGACCGCGGATGCCAGAGCTTCGAGCGCCGCCTTGCCGTCACCTCCTGGCGCGACGAGGTCATGGACTTGGCATCCTTCCGGTTTCATCAGGCTCGGTTTGTTCGGGTATGCGAAGAACGCGACGGGCTCGCCGGTCTCGATGGCGATGATGTGCTTGAACCCCTTGAGCGCGGCCAATGCCTGATCGACGGCATAGGGAATACGGAACAGCGGCACGCGGCCAGCGCCGCGCTCGATGCGGGGCGAGAAGAACTGCGCAGCGACCACGCACCCGGTGCGGGCGGCGATCCGGCCGGCGTATTCCAGCGCGTCGGCACGCAGGGCACGGCCACCGAGCACGAGCATCGTCGGCTCGTCCTTGGCCCGCGCCAGGACTTTCGCTACGGCGTCGATTGCAGTTGAGGTCACGCGGACCTTCGGCTGCTGCCCCAACCGTTCGGCGACGCCTGCCGTGCATTCGTTCCACGCGGTATCACCGGGCAGGATCAGCGTCGCGATTTGCGCGGGGTTACTGTTGGCTGCCGCCACGGCGGCTGCCGCATCGGCGCCGACCGTGTTGGAACTCGCGGAAGTGCGTACCCAATGCGAAACCGGACGCGCGAGACCTTCGATGTCAGCCTTCAGTGGCGCGTCGTACTCGAGATGCCAGCTCGCATGCTCGCCGACGATGTTGACGATCCCTGAACCCGCCTTCTTGGCGTTGTGGAGGTTCGCGATGCCGTTGGCGAGGCCGGGGCCCAAATGCAACAAAGTCGAAGCTGGTCTGTCGGCCATCCGGTAGTAGCCGTCGGCAGCGCCCGTCACTACGCCTTCGAACAGCGCAAGGATCGAGCGCATTCCGGGCACGCGATCGAGGGCGGCCACGAAATGCATCTCAGAGGTGCCCGGATTGGTGAAGCACACGTCCACATTGCTGGTGAGCAGGGACCTCACCAAACTTTCCGCGCCGTTCATTGACGATAGCCTCCGTTGATACCGACTGCCTACTTCCACATGTCTTCCCCGCTGCTATAAGCCTTGCCCATGAAACTTGTCATCTTCGATTGCGACGGCACGCTGGTCGACAGCCAGAACGCCATCTGCGCCGCCATGGACCTAGCGTTCGGCGGCTTGGGCCTGAAGCCGCCACAGCGCTACGAGGTGCTGGGCGTCGTCGGCCTGTCGCTGCCGGAAGCCTTCGCGGCGCTGGCGCCGGAACAGCCGGCGACCGTACGGATTGCGTTGGCTGACGGCTATAAGGCCGCGTTCCCGCGACATGCGCCAAGCCCTGTCCCGCGCGATCCGCTCTTCAATGGCGCGAAAGCTGCCATCGAGGCGCTCGCACGACGCAACGACATCGTGCTGGGTATAGCGACCGGCAAGTCTCGCCGGGGCGTCGACCGCCTGCTCGATCAAGAGGGATGGCATGGATTGTTCCGCACGATCCAAACCGCCGACGGGCACCCTTCCAAGCCGCATCCCTCGATGATCGAAACCGCGATGCGCGAGGCGGAAATCGGCCATGATCGCACCGTGATCGTGGGCGATACCACGTTCGACATCACGATGGGGCTCAACGCCCGTGTAACCACGATCGGCGTCGGCTGGGGGTATCACGACGTCGGCGCGCTGGAGCGGGCCGGGGCGCACGCGATCGTGTCGGAGTTCGAGGCCGTGGAGCCAGCGATCGACCGCTTGCTCGGCGGCCGCAGCCAGGGGTGAGCAGCATGACGCTTCCGGGTGGTGGCGGCTCGGGGAGCCGTAACCGGTTCTACAAAGAGGTGACGGTCGGCGAAGCGGCGGCCAATACAGGCGCGTTCAAGGTGCTACTCGACGGACGCACGATCCGGACGCCAGCCAAGCGCGAACTCGTTTTGCCAAGCCAACGCCTCGCCGAGGCCGTCGCCGAGGAATGGCGCTCGCAAGAAGCGGTCATTGATCCCAGCACGATGCCGCTAACGCGGCTCGCCAACAGCGCGATCGACGGCGTGGCGGATCGCGCGATGGACGTACGCGAGGCGATCCTCGCCTACGGCGGCAGCGACCTCATCTGTTATCTCGCGGATGGGCAGGCGGAACTGGTCGAGCGGCAGTCCCGCCGCTGGGGCGACGTACACGCCTGGATCAAGCAGGCGTTCGGCGTGGAGTTGGCGCTGGCCGTCGGCGTCATGCCGGTCGCGCAACCGGACGACATGCTGGCGCGACTGGCCACGGCGATAGGGGATCGCTCGCCGCTGGAACTCGCAGCGCTGCATGTCATGACGGCCTCGATGGGATCGCTGCTGCTCACGCTGGGAGTGCTGCACGGCCGGCTGTCGCCCGCCGAGGCTTGGTCACTGGCCCACATCGATGAAGATTTCCAGATCGAGAAATGGGGCCGCGACGAAGAGGCGGAAGAGCGGCGAAAGCGGCGCTCAGCCGAGATGAACGCTGCGTGCCTGGTCCTCGAATGCTGCCGAAAACAGGCCATCGGCGTGAATTAGATCGAGATAGATAAAATTGTATCCGTCGTGGTTGCCGGACTTCAATCCGGCCATGCGATCGTGGTGCCATGGACACGATCGTCAACGAGCTATTGAAATCGCTCTCCCTGGTGGACATCGCAGGGCTGATCGCCGTAGCGGGGCTGGCGGTCTACGGCTTCACCGGCATCGGCGAAGACGATGGCATCGACAGCTCCGGTGACGGCGGCGACTAGCGCGACTTGCGGTCTGCTCGTTGTTGGTTGCTGCCGAAAAATTGTTTGTATCGGCCTGCCCGCCACTGATCCTTTTTGCGCCTGCATGTTAATCTCTAACGTGCTTGGGGAAGCAGGGGGCGGGCGATGTTTGACTGGTGGTTGTCGATCGGAGAAGCGAGCGCCTGGACAGGCGCTGCACTCGGGTTGATTTGGGCCGTCACCAGCACGGCAAGCCGAAGGCGAAAGTACCTCAAAGCAGCAATGCCACCGTTCGGCCAACTGCGCTGGTTCCTGCTCAATTTTTTCGGCATGGGTTGCTTCATCACCCTGGCCACTGCCCTCGGCCTCGCATCGATCCACGAGTTGATCCCCCAAGGACTGTTTTGGTTCCTGCTTGGGCTGAGCGTTGCCGCCTTCGCCGCTGCGCTGCTTTTTCCATCCATGGAAACGCCGCTGCCTTCAGCATTCGAGCGGGACTCCCAAGAGCCGCCGGCTGCCCCGCCGATCCTCCCGATCCGAAAATCCGCCTGACCCCGGCCTACCCGATACTTTAGCGGCTTATCACAAGGTCGATTTTGCATGCCCTGACACGGCCGTGGTACGCACCCTGGACCATCCAGGACGACCAAGCGACAGGGCTCACCAATGAAGCATGTGATCGAGGAGCTTGAACGGCGCCGGTCCGAGGCTCGGCTCGGAGGCGGACAGCCCCGTATCGACGCCCAGCACAAGCGCGGCAAGCTGACAGCGCGCGAACGCATCGAACTGCTTTTGGACGAGAACAGCTTCGAGGAGCTCGACATGTACGTCGAGCATCGGTCCACCGACTTCGGCATGGAGAAGACCAAGATCCCCGGCGATGGCGTCGTAACCGGCTGGGGCACCATAAACGGCCGCGTCGTCTACGTGTTCGCCAAGGACTTCACGGTGTTCGGCGGCTCGCTGTCTGAAACGCACGCCAAGAAGATCACCAAGATCCAGGACATGGCGCTACAGAACCGCGCGCCGATCATCGGGCTGTTCGATGCCGGCGGCGCGCGCATCCAGGAAGGCGTGGCCGCTCTCGGCGGCTACGGCGACGTGTTTTTGCGCAATACGCTGGCGTCGGGCGTGATCCCGCAGATCAGCGTCATCATGGGCCCGTGCGCGGGCGGCGACGTTTACTCGCCCGCCATGACCGACTTCATCTTCATGGTGCGCGACACGAGCTACATGTTCGTCACCGGGCCGGAAGTCGTGAAGACCGTTACCAACGAGACGGTGACCTCGGAGGAACTGGGCGGGGCAAGGGTTCATACATCTCGCTCGTCCGTCGCCGACCGGGCCTACGACAACGACGTCGAGGCGCTGTTGCAGATGCGGCGACTGATGGACTTCCTGCCGGCCCACAACACCGCAGGCGTGCCCGTTTTGTCGACACGCGATTCCGCTGATCGCCTCGACATGAGCCTCGACACGCTGATTCCTGACAATCCGAACAAGCCCTACGACATCAAAGAGCTGATCACCAAGGTCGTGGACGAGGGCGACTTCTTCGAGATCCAAGAGGCGTTCGCGAAAAACATCGTCATCGGTTTCGCGCGCATGGAAGGTCGCACCGTCGGCATGGTGGCAAATCAGCCGATGGTCCTAGCTGGCGTGCTCGACAGTGACGCTTCGCGCAAGGCTGCGCGGTTCGTGCGCTTCTGCGACTGCTTCGAGATCCCGATCATCACGTTCGTCGACGTGCCGGGCTTCCTGCCAGGCACCGCACAGGAATACGGCGGCCTGATCAAGCACGGCGCCAAGCTGCTGTTCGCCTACGCGGAAGCGACCGTGCCGAAAATCACTTTGATCACGCGCAAGGCTTATGGCGGCGCGTATGACGTGATGAGCTCCAAGCACATTCGCGGCGACGTGAACTACGCTTGGCCGACGGCGGAGATCGCCGTGATGGGCGCGAAGGGAGCCGTCGAGATCCTCTATCGCTCGGAGCTGGGCGACCCCGTGAAGATCCAGGCGCGCATCGACGAGTATCAGAAGCGGTTCGCCAATCCGTTCGTCGCGGCCGAGCGGGGCTACATCGACGAGGTTATCCAACCCCACGGCACCCGCCGCCGGATCTGCCGCGCGCTCAACATGCTGCGGGGCAAGAAGCTCGAAAACCCCTGGAAGAAGCACGATAATATTCCGCTTTGAGCGCTTGCGGGCCGGATCGGTTTAGCCCGCGCGGGAGCGGAGGTATTGTCAGGCCGCTTGCGCCCTCCGCCCTGCGGGCAGTGACAGTCACCCACTCTTGCATCTGATGCGTTGATGCGATAGCATCTGATGCATGAGGACGACGATCGACATCGACGACGACGTTCTAGCTGCCGCGAAGGACATCGCGCGCGCGGAAGGCAAGACCATGAGCCAGGTGATTTCAGAACTCGCCCGCAAGGCGCTGACCCAACCACTGGACGGCGGGTTCGCCGAAGCTCGGGCAGCGTTCGGTGCCAGCGATTGGCCGACCCTGCCCAACCGGCATGGTGTGGTCGTTACACAGGAAGCCGTCGACCGCATCGTCGACGAGCTGGACCTGGAAGATGCGACGCCGTGGGATCATGAGCTCGATCAGCCGCGCGTTTTCGGCGACGAGCCGAAGTCGAAGCCCCGGCGTTCTTGATCTGGGGCTTCATGCGGATGCGCGCGCTGCTGGACATCAACGTACTGCTGGCGCTGTTCGACAGCGGGCACACGTTTCATCCGCGGGCGACGCAGTGGTGGAGCGCGAACAAGGGCGAGGGATGGGCAAGTTGCCCGCTGACAGAGAACGGCTATCTGCGCATCATCTCGCAATCCGGCTATCCCAGGCCGGTACGGTTGGCGGATGCGGCATTGCACTTGAGAACATGGGCGGTGCCGCCCCTCCACGAGTTCTGGCCGGACGACGTGTCGATCCTCGATGCCGAAATGATCGACTACACACGTCTTCTGAGCCCCAAGAAAATCACAGACGTCTTCTTGCTGGCGCTTGCCGTGAAGCACGGTGGACGGCTGGTGTCGCTCGACACGGGCATCACGGTGAAGGCTGTCAAGGGCGCGCGAGCGGAGCAGTTGGTAGTAATGGGATAGCAATGGGCGTAGTCTGATGTTCTTGATTGATCTCAAACGAAGCGATCGAGACGAATGCTACGCTCGACCTCAGCTTGATTTTGATCCAGGACTGATCCGGCGTCGCCTCCCTAACACGGCTGGCTTGGCTCATATCCTTGCGGCACTGCGATCTGCGGCTTGAATCGGGAATTTCATGACCATTTTCCATTCGAACCATCGCGTATTCATCAGCCACAGCTGGAATCGTGAAAAACGCAGGTGGTACTACGAGATGTGCCTTTTGTTGGACCAACACTTGCCCAATTGGCGAGATCGTTCAGTACCAAAGGCAGGGCGCTACGAGAATCTCGACGACAAATCGCTGAACGACGAAATCGAGAGACTGGTCAAAGACTCTGACGTATTCGTCGTTTTCACATATCCGATTGTGTACCATAGTAATTGGCTTGGCACTGAGCTGGATATGGCGAAGAATGCTGGCGTGCCGATCGTTGCGGTTCGGCCGCCTGACAACGAGCGGCCAGCTACCAAGGTAACAGAAGCTGCTGCAGAAAACTGCGGCTGGGATGGCGCCGAAATTGCGGCCGCGATCGACAGAGCTGTGAAGGCGAAAAGCAACGCGTGATACGGAGGCCTCCTCAGTCGCGAGGCCTGTTCAGAGGGGACACTTCTCCGCAGGAGGCATCTTGATGATCGTCGCCATCGTCACCTTTCAACTGCCGAAGCCGGCTACAGTCGCGGAGATGTCCGCCACCTTCCAGTCGACGGCGCCGAAGTATCAGGGGATGCCAGGGCTTTTGCGCAAGAACTACTTCGTCAGCGAAGACGGACGGCGCGCAGGCGGAATCTACGTGTGGGCGTCGCGCGCAGATGCCGACCGGCTCTATACGACTGAGTGGAAAGCGTTCGTCGAGGGCAAATACGGTGCCCCGCCGCAAATCGAGTATCTCGCCTCGCCCGTGATGGTCGACAACGCGCAAGGCACGATCGTGGTCGCGTGAGCGTGGGGGCCTGCCCGGATATCGGGACGCAGATCGAGCCCTGTTTCCATTTGCGTCTCCGCCTTCGTTTTCGTCATGTACCGCGAAGGCGGATCATCCACGACACCTTGCGGCAACGCACGAGCAAAGGGCGGCCCGGCGCAACGTGCTCCATTTCATATAGGCGCCGTGGACGGCCGCCTTCGCGGCCGTGACGACGTAGTGTGCGTTCGAGGAATTGCGAAGTAGTGTATCGACAGTCGACCGGATCCTGCCTACCTCTCGACGTGTGAGGGACTATGCGCGCACGAATTTTGTCCATTGGATTGATCTCGAGCCTCGTCGCAGCTGACGTGCAAGCTGATCCGGTTGCGGATTTCTATCGCGGGCGCCAGATCGAGGTTCTGATCGGGCTCACGCAAGGGGCGGCATACGACGTCGACGCGCGGCTGCTTGCGCGGTTCATGCCGAAGTACATCCCTGGCAACCCGACGATGATCCCAAAGCAGATGACCGGAGCAGGCAGTGTCCGCGCGACGCTCTATGTCGCCAGTGCTGCCCCACGCGACGGAACCGTGATCCTCGCGCCGCATCAGGGGCTTCCGCTGCAGCAGGCGTTGAAGGACCCCACACTCAAGACCGATATGCGGGAGTTCCACTGGATCGGAACACCCGTGCAAGAGACGAACATACTGTTCGCCTGGGCCGCCAGCGGCATACGCACGCTCGAAGACGCGAAGAAGCGCGACGTAACCATCGGTGCGTCGGGCGCCACTTCCGCATCCGCGCAATATCCCGCGATCCTCAACAAGATCGTCGGCACCCGTTTCAAGGTCATCGCGGGCTACCAAGGCGGCGCCGAGATCGACCTTGCCATGGAGCGGCGCGAGGTCGATTCGCGAGGCAGCGCCAACTGGGAAGCGATCCGCGAGCGACCGGGCTGGCTTGCCGAGAAAAAGATCAACGTGCTCGTGCAGATCGGATTGTCGAAACCGAAAGATCTGCAGGAGCCGCCGATGCTTACGGACCTTGCTCGCAATGCGCAGGAGCGTGCCGCGCTTCACCTGCTCTCAGCACCGGCTGCCATTGGGCATCCGCTGCTTTTCGGGCCGGGCGTACCTGCTGAGCGCGTGGCCGCAGTCCGCGCTGCGTTCGATGCGACAGTGAAAGATCCCGATTTTCTGCGCGAAGCGGCGCGGCTCAATCGCGAAATTTCTCCAGCGTCGGGCATCGAATTGCAGAAGCTATCTGACGGCATCGTCAACGCCGACACCAAAGTGATCGAGGCACTGAACGACTTGATCGGTGAACTTGGAAAGTAGCCCCGGGAGTCGTAACTCTGAACCGCCCGGATAAACCGGGCGGCCAGATGTGCGAACGGCACTATACGCGGAACGTGCCGCGCTTCTTGCCTTCGCTGACGTCTAGGAACATCTCGTCGACCGACAGCCGGCGCTTGATCAGGCCTTGCTCGTGGCTGTAGCCGATCATGTTGTCGAGGGTCTTGCAGTTCTGTTCGCTCAAGCCATACGACCAGGGGTCGGTGCCGAGCAGATCCCGCTCTTCCTCCCAATACTCGGTGTACCAAGCCAACGGCACCACACGCGGATTGAACATCCGCTTCATACCGGCGGCCTTCGACTCATTGAAGGCCTTGAACAGGTTGATCGGCAGCCAAGGATATTGCTTCACGAGGTGCCGCCGGATGGCCACCACATGCATGATCGGGAACATGCCGGTCTTCTTGTAGAACGCCTTCTCCTCCGCGTGATGGTCGGTGAAAAGGCGCGCGACGCGAGGATCCTTGTTGACCACGGGCTCGATCAGATCGGTATGCAACACTGCGTCGAGACGGCCTTCCACCAGCTCTTTTTCCACTGAAGTGCTGTCGGGAAGGCGCGTGAGCTTCAGGCCCTTCGGCTTCTCGAATTCGATATCCTCGTCCAGATCGGAGAACCATTCGATGTCGCGGTGCGGGACGCCGTACTCATGCTCGAGGATCCCTTTCATCCAGAGGATCGCGGTCGCCTGAAACGACTTCACGCCGACCTTCTTGCCGATCAGATCCTTCGGGCTCTTGATGCCCTTGCTCGTGTTGATGAAAACGAAGCCATGCCGAAAGCGGCGATGCGGGAAAACCGGGATCGCATCGATCTCCATGCCTTGGTCGCGCGTCATCATGTAGGAGGAGCAAGACAGCTCGCCGATGTCGAACTCGCCGTTGCGCAGGAATCGCCAATGCCGCGTGGTCGAGTCCATGTTTTTCAGGATCGTCAGATCCACGCCCTCGGGCGTCGTAGTGCCGTCGATGAGACCGCGCAGGATCTCGTAGTCGCCGCAGGCGAGCGTTAAATGGACGTTCTTGGGCATGGTTCGGGCGTCTTCCGTTGTTGGGAGGTCGGTAGGCATCCTCAACGCATGGGCCTCCATGTCAAGTCCAGGGGTCTAAACCAATGGGGGCCTCTGATCGAGCAGGAAGCGGTGGCGCTGCGTGGGGTCGGGCAGGAAGCAGGTATCGCGACGGCCAAACAGGCGGTAGCGGCGGCGGGCGACGGCTGAATAGACGCTGTCGCGGAGGGGACGCGGAACAATTCGAAACGCTGCGAGCCAGCGCCAGGGGGCCCTCAGGTGGGCCGCCACGCGAAGGGCGGCATTCGAGCGCAGCCACGCCTTTTCGTCCTCTACAAGAACAAAAGTGAGATCGAGGTCCGCGACTGAAATGCCGTTTCGCTCCGCGATTTCGCGGCCCGCATCCGATTGCGTCGTGGCGAAGTGGATCAACTCGTCGCGCTCGTGCCGCAGCACGAACTGCACCGTGCGGCTGCACAGGACGCATTCGCCGTCGAAGATCATGACGGGGCGCATCTATGCTCCCGGGAGCCGTGTGGACATCGCGCTGAACCAGACATTTTTCGACCTAGGCGCGCATGCGCGCTACGCCAGCGCCGCCTTGATCTTGGCCGCATTGGCGGCGAGCACGGCCGCGTCTTCCATCTTGCCTGTGTGCGGCTTCAAGGCCGTTCCTTCGTGACGCGGCATCACGTGGTAGTGAATGTGAAACACCACCTGGCCACCGGCCGGCTCGTTGAACTGCTGGATGGTAATGCCGTCAGCGCCGAACGCCTTCATCTGCGCCTTGGCGATCCTCTGCACCGTTGCAATGCAGGCCGCGAGCTGGGCAGGCGTTGCGTCGAGCACGTTGCGCGCAGGCGTCTTCGGGATCACCAGCGTGTGGCCGTCGCAGCGCGGCATGATGTCCATGAAGGCCAGCGTATCCGCATCCTCATAGACTTTCGTGCACGGGATCTCCCCCCGCAGGATCTTCGCGAAGATGTTGGTCGGATCGTAGGTCATTTCGGGCTCCAACATATTGTTGTGCGTATTTCAGTGCGGCGTGTCGCGACACGGCTGTGCCGAGCCGCGCTGGAATGTCGTCTCAGGCATAGCTCACCTCGGTTGCGATCGCACCTGCGATCGATCCAAGTTTGCAATGGCCAATTCGATAAGCCCCGGCTGGAGGTCGCCTTCGACACCGACGCCAAGCTGGGTGTCGCTTCACGCATGAAGCTGTTCGACATGTCGACCGCCAACAAGATATCCGCTCTGGTCTTCCATGTGGCGCGGCCCGGGATCGGCAATCTCGCCAAGGCCGGCGACGGGTACCGTTACGTGCCCGTGCCGATGCAGCTCGCCGACTGAAAGATCAGAGCCTCGGCTAATCCTGCTCCTCGGGCGCATCCAATTGCTGTAGTGGGCCGCGGCGGAATGGGGTCGCGTCGGCCAGAGCTTCGCGGATTTCCTCCATCTGTTGGCGTTCCTCGACGAGGAAGCGATCGACAGCGCGGCGGAAACCAGCGTCTGCGATGTAGTGGGCGGAGTAGACGGCGACGGGTGCATAGCCGCGTGCGAGCTTGTGATCGCCTTGGGCGCCGGCCTCCACCCGAGCAAGCTTGTGGGCTATCGCGTAGTCGATGGCCTGATGATAGCAGACCTCGAAATGCAGGCTCGCATGGTTCTCGACGCAGCCCCAGTAGCGGCCATAGATGCAATCGCCTCCGACCATGTTGAGCGCGCCGGCGATGGTTCGGCCCCCGCGGTTCGCCATGACCAGCAGACACTTGTCGGCCATCGCCTCGCCGAGTAACGAGAAGAAGCGCCGGTTCAGATAGGGGCGGCCCCATTTGCGGGACCCCGTGTCCATGTAGAACGCGTAGAACGCGTCCCAGTGGGCTTCCGTGATGTCCTTGCCACCCACCCATTCGATCTCGATGCCGGCGGAAAGCGCCTGTGCGCGCTCCTTGCGCAGCGCCTTGCGCTTGCGGGATGCGAGCGTTCCAAGGAAGTCGTCATAGGTTGCATACCCGGCGTTGGACCAATGGTACTGCTTGCCGGTGCGCTGCAGATATCCAAGCTTGGACAAACGCTGCCATTCGCCTTCGGACATGAACGTGATGTGGGCGGAGGACCAGCCCTGACGACGTGTCAGTTCGGCTGCGCCACTCGCCAACAGCGCCTCGCGATGCTCAGCTTCTGGTCCTGCGGGCACCAACAACCGGCGGCCAGGAACCGGCGTGAAAGGTACCGCGAGTTGCAGCTTGGGGTAATAGCTGCCGCCGGCCCGCTCGAAGGCATCGGCCCAGCCGTGGTCGAAGATGTATTCGCCCTGACTATGCGTCTTGGCATACGCGGGGGCGACGCCCAAGACTTCGCCGGCGGCGTTCTCGAGAACGAGATGCTGCGGCACCCAGCCGGAGCGGCCACCGACCGATCCCGACGTTTCCAGCGCCATTAAAAATGCGTGCAGCAGGAACGGGTTTAACGTCGCCGGGTCAGGCGCCGCGCAGGCGTCCCAGGCGGCAGCCGGTACGTCCGAGATCGCCGGCACCACTTTGATGACGGCCTCTGCATCCGCCCCACTACCGCTGCGTGTCCTACTCATTTCCCACGCCCGCCGATACTCCTACTATCACCACCACGGATGTACGGTCGCCATCGCATAACCGTTCACTCAACGTGCAGGCACTTTCCGTGTTTTGCCATGGATCGGCGGAACAGGGCAGAGTAAATTGGTGTCCGGATCTTCTTGAATATCATCACGGGGCCAATTTCATGTCGAGCAAGCTGAACGCACTGGCAGCCAGTGGGATTGCGCTTTTCCTATCGCTGACCTTGGCCTTGACCTCACCGCAGGACGCATCCGCGCGCGAACCGGAAGCCGGCGTCAAGGTCGGCAACATGTCGTTCGTGCGGCGCCTCGTTTCGGCGGAATCGGTCGAGGAGATGGGCGAGCAACAGTACCGGCAGCTCCTGCAGAAGGCCAATCAGCAAGGTGCGCTGATGCTCGACACGACACCCGTCGTAAAGAAGGTGCGCAAGATCGCAGAGGATCTGCTACCCCATTCGGTGACTTGGAACGAGCGCGCCAAGGCGTGGCGTTGGGAGGTCAACGTGTTCCGCTCGCCCACCATCAACGCGTTCTGCATGCCAGGCGGAAAGATCGCGTTCTTCACAGGCATCATCGACACGCTCAAGTTGACCGACGACGAGATCGCCATGATCATGGGTCACGAAATCGCGCATGCCTTGCGCGAGCACGCTCGCGAACGCGTCGCGAAGTCCAACATTACAAAGTACGGTGCTGTGGCCGTCAGCATCTTCCTCGGCGACGCCGCAGGGCAACTTGCCCAGGTAGGCGGTGGCCTCTACGGGCTGAAATTCGGCCGCAACGACGAAACGGAAGCCGATCTCGTCGGCATGGAGATCGCGGCACGCGCCGGCTACGATCCCCGCGCCGGCATCAGCCTGTGGGAGAAGATGAGCCGCGTAGGCAAGGGCCAACCGCCACAATGGCTGTCCACACACCCATCGCACACGACGCGTATCGATACGATCCGGGCGAACCTACCCAAAGTCATGCCGCTCTACGAGGCCGCGGCCAAGCATTGAAGCGGCTGAGCCGGGATTGGCCGGCTAAACACCGACATCACACGTTGCGGACGATTTCGGAGCGGGAGAGACGGTTATAAAAGTTCTCGCGCGGGGTTTCCTCGTCAGCCGACTTCCAGGCATCGAGTTTGGCTGAAAGTGACTGGCGGTCGAATGGTTTGACCAGGACATCCGTGGCGCCAGCGGCATGAGCCCGCTTGAGCTCGAGAACGTCGAACTGCGTCGAGCAATAAAGAATATGGACGCGGCCTCCGCCAAGCTTGCGCATCTGCCGGAGGACGTCGAGCGCCGACATGTCGCTCAACCCGGCATCGACAATGGCAAGACGCGGGATATGCCGCTGAAAGGCTGCCACGCCGTCGCGGCCAGTGGCGGCTTCATCGACCTCGAAACCAAGGTTGATCAATATGGACTTTGTCACCCGGCGGATAACCGCGGAGCTTTCGACGATGAGGCAGCGTGACATGTCTCTCCGCCACTATACAATCTTGGGTGGGCTTTGCGATCGATCGGAACGCTTAGTTGCATCTTGCCGAACAGGGACTAACAAAAAGTTTATTCGAAGCAGATGTTCCGTGAGCATGCATATTTTCCGGCTTCGATGTCATTCAGAGGCCTCGAACGGACGGGTTGTGACCCTCATGTGAAGCCGCTAATAGCTAGTTCGCATCTCGTATTCAGTGAAGCCTCCCCCTCGGCCTCCAGCGGCTCTCCAAACGCAAGGGTCGAGCGACCGGTTCACGCTTTCGGTGGAGAGTACGCTGCTCACCCTGGGGCGGCCTGCTCATCAGGATCCGCAACAAACAACCCAGAGGACCACAGGTCTTGACCGCCCTCCACACGCCTCCTTTCCGACCGCCCTTCAGGGCCGATGTCGTCGGTAGCCTGCTGCGTCCAGCCGCGATCAAGGATGCGCGTGCTGCGCTGCGAGACGGCCGGATCGATCAGGCCGAGCTGACGCGGATCGAGGACGCCGCTGTGCGCGGCGCCGTGGCGTTGCAAGAGGCGGTCGGGCTGAAGGTCGCGACCGACGGCGAGATGCGGCGCGGGACGTACTCGGAGAACTTCACAACCTCGGGCCTCCACGGGGTGAGTTCGGAGCACACCGGCACGGGCCGCTGGACCTATTCGGACGGCAAGGGCGGAACGCGCAATGCGCGCGAAATCCGCGTCGTCGATCGCATCAAGTGGAGCGGCGGTTCGGGCAACGTCGAGGCGTTCCGGTTTCTTGCGGGCGCGGTCAAAACGGCGATGCCGAAGATCACGCTGCCAGGACCGTGCTACATGTATCAACGCGCAGGCCGCGAAGGCATCAGTCGCGATGCTTACCCAAACCTCGATCAGTTCTGGAGCGATCTGGCGACTGCCTATCATGAGGAACTGGCTGCGTTGCGCGCCGCGGGATGTCGCTACGTTCAGCTCGACGACACCGCGATGGCCAAGCTGGGCGATCCCAAGATCCAATCAGCTCTCGCAGAGCGCGGCGACGACTGGCAACGCCTGCTCGGCGTCTATTCCGAAGCGATCAACGCCGTGGTCGCCGGCGCGCCCAAGGATATGACGATCGCGATCCATCTGTGCCGGGGAAACCAGGCCGGACACTGGCAGGCGGAGGGCGGCTATGATCCCGTCGCCGAACACCTGTTCAAGCGAGTCAACGTGGCTGCGTATTTCCTCGAGTTCGACAGTCCGCGCGCCGGCACGTTCGCGCCGCTCGCCGCGTTGCCCGCCGACAAGGTGGTCGTGCTCGGGCTCGTTTCGACAAAGGTCGGCACGCTGGAGGCGGCGAGCCAGATCGAGGAGCGCGTTCGCGAGGCCGCGAAGCTCGTGCCGATGGAGCGGCTGTGCCTTTCGGCGCAGTGCGGATTCGCGAGCTCCGTCACAGGCAATCCGCTGAGCGAAGCCGAGCAGCGGGCGAAGCTGGAGCGCATCGTCGCCGTAGCGGGGAAGATGTGGGGGGATGCATAGGACGGCAACACCTCGATTGCGATCCGCACACAACGCTTCTCTGCCTCCCGTTCCACCCTCTCCTCCCGCATCCCCGGCCAAGCGATCCGACCGACAGGTCGGACAGCGCCGAGCCGGGGCCTCGACCAAAACTTTTCGCGGCAAGACCCCGGGTCTACGCGCTCACGCGCTTCGCCCGGGGACGCAGGGTGCGGGAGAATGCGCAACTCACGGCTTTGCCGAAACGCCGAGGGCTTCAAGGCGTGCGCGGGATTGGGTTTGGGCGTGCTTGGCGTATTCGTCGTCACCTGCATCGAGCGAGATCGCCTTGCGATAGTCGGCAATGGCAGCGTCACGGTTCCCCTTCAGTTCGTGCGCGCGGCCGCGGCCATACCACGTGCCGATGTCGTCGAGACCGAGCGCGATGGCCTTGTCGAGATCGGTGAGGGCGTCGTCGATGCGCCCCAGGGCAAGGTAGATCTGGCCGCGCGTGTCGAGAATACTTTGGTTTCCCGGCGCCAGCTCGACCGCTTTCTCGGCATGACCGAGAGCCTCCTTCAGGGTGCCGACGGGTTTTCCGCGCAGCGCAGCGTTCAGGAACGCGCCCCAGGCGACGCCGTTATGCGCGGACGCAATATGCGGCGCGATGCGGTCCCGTGCATCGGCGTCCAGCGCGATGGCTTTCTCGTAGGATGCGATCGCCTGGACATAGCGTTCCGCGCGAAGGTGATCCTCGACGACCGTGACCAAATCGAATGGCCACTTTTGTGTAGAATCGCACCACGTTGGTGAGTTGGGTGAAAGAAAGTAACGCTGGCGCTGGTCGAGGGTAAGGCAGCGTGGCGCGACCCTCTTGGCGTCGGCGACAAGCGCCGGGCCAGAAGGAAACAGCTCCCACACCCGCACGGTTCTGTCGCCTGATGCGGTAACGATGCGCCCGCCCTCCGGCATCACCGCCGCGCTGTTGACCGAGGCCGTATGTCCCGTGAGCTGCGCCAGCTCGGTCAAGGTGGTCGCATCCCACACCCGCACGGTTCTGTCGCCTGATGCGGTAACGATGCGCTGCCCGTCCGCCATCACTGCCACGCTGATGACCCTGCCCGTATGCCCCTTGAGCTGCCCCAGTTCTGTCAGGGTCTTCGCATCCCACACCCGCGCCGCGCTATCATTCGAGCCGGTGACGATGCGCAGGCCGTCCGCCGTCACCGCCACGCTGGTGACCTGGGCCGTATGGCCCTTAAGCTGACCGAGCTCGGTAAGGGTCGTCGCATCCCACACCCGCGCTGTGTTGTCGTATGAGCCGGTGACGATGCGCAGACCGTCCGCCGTTACCGCGACACTTCTGACCGGGTCCGTATGGCCCTTGAGCTGCCCCAGACCAGTCAAGGTCTTCGCATCCCACACCCGCGCCGTGTTATCGTTCGAACCGGTGACGATGCGCAGGCCGTCCGCCGTCACCGCCACGCTGGTGACCTGGGCCGTATGGCCCTTGAGCTGACCGAGCTCGGTCAGGGTCGTCGCATCCCACACCCGCGCCGTGTTGTCGTATGAGCCGGTCACGATGCGCTGCCCGTCCGCCGTTACCGCTACGCTGGTGACCCAGCTCGTATGGCCATTGAGCTGCCCCAGTTCCGTCAGGGTCTTCGCATCCCACACCCGCGCCGCGCTATCATTCGAGCCGGTGACGATGCGCAGGCCGTCCGCCGTCACCGCTACGCTGGTGACCTGGGATGTATGGCCCTTAATCTGCCCCAGCTCGGTCATGGTGTTCGCGTCCCACAACCGCGCCGTGTTGTCCCATGAGCCGGTAACGATGCGCTGCCCGTCCGCCGTCACCGCGACGCTTGTGACCGAGTCCGTATGGCCCTTAAGCGTGCCCAGCTCGGCAAGCGTCCTGGCGTCCCACACCCTGACGGTTCTGTCGCCTGATGCCGTCACGATGTGGTGCCCGTCCGCAGTCACCGCCACGCCGTTCACCCCTGTCGTATGGACCTTGAGCGTGCCTAGCTCGGCAAGCGTCTTGGCGTCCCACACTCGCGCCGTACCGTCGAAAGATCCAGTGACGATGCGCTGCCCGTCCGTCGTCACGCTAGTGACCGTTTCCGTGTGTCCCTCGAGCGTGCCTAGCTCGGCAAAGTTCTTGGCGTCCCACACCCGCGCCGTGGTGTCGCGTGAGCCTGTGATGATGCGCGAACCGTCCGGCGTCACCGCCACACTGGTCACCGTCTCGGTATGGCCCTTGAGCTGACCCAGCTCAACAAACGTCCAGGCATCCCACACCCGCATGGTTTGGTCGGCTGATACGGTGACGATGCGTGCGCCATCGGCCGTCACCGCCACGCTGGTGACCGAGTTCGTGTGGCCCTTGAGGGTGGCCAGCTCGACAAAAGTTTTGGCGTCCCACACTCGCGCCGTGTCGTCCCACGACCCGGTGACGATGCGCTTGCCGTCCGCCGTCACCGCGACGCTGGTGATCAGGTTCGTATGGCCCTTGAGCGTGCCCAGCTCGGCAAATGTCTTGGCGTCCCACACCCGCGCCGTGCGATCCTCCGATGCGGTGACGATACGAGTGCCGTCCGACATCACCGCAACGCTGCGGACCTTGTCCGTGTGCCCCCTGAGAATCCCCTTCTCGCGCAGCAGGCGGCGCGCGGACTCCAGGCTCACCTCAGCCGGTCCCCAGTATGGTCGCGTTCGCGTGGTCTCGTCGTCGCTCGTGGGGTCCGGCAGGGCTTCCAGCGCGAGGAGAAGGCCGGTCGCTGCATCGCCTTTGGCCGTTTCTGCGGCGGAGAGGCCAGCCAGATATTGCGATTGATTGAGCAGCGCCGCGTTGCGTGCAGCGACGGCCTTCTCTCGCTCCGCGTTGGCAAGCTCGGCAGCCTTCTCTGCCCTTTGGGCCTGCTCTTCGGCTCCACGTTGCTCCCGATCGGCGCGCTGCGCGTTCCGATCGGACTGGACCAGGGCAACTTCGGCGCGCTGGGTTTGCTCTTCAGCCTCCTGCTGCTGTTGATACGCGACGTAGGCGAAGCCGGCAGCCACCACCGCGAACAGCAGTGATGCCGCCAAGCCGATGCGCGTGCGATGAGTGGCCTTTCGCGACGCCTCCGCCTCGCGCTCGGATGCTTCGGCTGCGCGGCGTGCATCGTCGGCGGCCTTGCGCAATGCCTCGGCCTCGCGCCGCTGCGCCGCTTCGCTTTCTTCGAGCGCCTTGGCACGCGCGGCCTGTGCTTCGGCCATGTCGCGCAGAGGCGCTGCGTCTCCGCGTTCTGGCGGCGTCCGTCCTCGGCTTCGCTCTCCTGCAGGAAATCGAGGTGCAGCGCGGTCAACGCGGGCGCATCCTTCGGCCGGCGCGCCGCCCACGCCTTCGCGCGCGCGATATCGTCGCCCGACAGCAGCCGGTTCGCGGCGCGGTCGCCGTCGTCCCACTCCATCGCGCGGGCGAGCAGCCGGGTGTGCTCGCGCAGCCATTCGACGTCGGTGTTGAGCGCGCGCGTGAGCCCCTTGAGGCCCGCCATGAAGCTGCGGGGCTTGTCGTCCTCCAGCGGATCGAAGCGGACATAGTTGAGGGCAGCAAGCTTTTCCGGCACGGGGATTTCGCCGGTTGGCCGCCACATAACGGGCAGGATGCGCTTCGACAGGCGGACGGCCTCGTCGATTTCCCAGGCGCAGATTTCGGAGGCTGCCGAATGCGGCGAGATCACGAACACGACCGTGTCGCTGTCCGCGATGAGACCGCCGAGACGCTTCTTCCAAGCTTCGCCCTCGACGATCGAATGCCGGTCGATCGACGTCTCGAACCCCATCACGTCGAGACCCGCGACGAGCTCGTCGGCGAACGCCATGTCGGCGCGCGAATACGAGATGAAGACATGGAGCTTCTCGCCGTCGCCGGGCGGATCGCTCGCGGATGGCATGGACACTTCCGGTGGGGCCGGTCGCGTAACGGTAGCAGCCTCGCCCTCCCGGGACGCTGCTGGCGGTATCGGAATATCGTCGGCCATCACACTGCCCGCACCGCCGACCGCAATATGGCCGTCAGTGAGCTTAGGACACTCGCACCGATATGTGAACCTTCGTGCGCGTGCCGAACTGGTTGGCCGGGACGCCGCCCGGCAAGGGAGAGGATGCGATCTTGAGCGTCTTACGACTTCGCCTTGCCGCGTACCGGTTTCGAAGGGGCGCGTTGCGGCGTACGTGACCGCTGCTGACCGGCGGCGGCGGCTTTGTCCTTGGCGGCCTGCTCTTCGAACAGCTCGACGAGCTTGTCGGTCATGGCGCCTGCAAGCTCGGTCGGATCGTTGATCGTGACCGCGCGGCGATAGTAGCGCGTGACGTCGTGGCCGATGCCGATGGCGATCAGCTCGACCGGCGATTTCGTCTCGATCTCCTCGATCACCTGACGCAGATGCTGCTCGAGGTACGAGCCCGAGTTC